>CAXNKH010000021.1:0-12020 GCA_964202765.1 Burkholderiales bacterium
GAACACGTCGAGCGAGTCGTCAGCGCCGAGCATCTTCTTCAAACCATTGACACCCCACAGGCAGGCAAAGCCAGCCACGAAGCCTATGACGATGGAGCCCATCAGTCCGACGTTGCCGCAGGCTGGGGTAATCGCCACCAGACCCGCCACCGCGCCAGACGCGGCACCCAGCATCGAGGCCTTGCCACGCATCAGGGTTTCACCGATACACCAGGCCAACACAGCAGCTGCCGTGGCGGAGAAGGTGTTCATGAACGCCAGAATGGCCGTGTTGTTGGCTTCCAGAGCCGAGCCGGCGTTGAAACCGAACCAACCCACCCATAGCAGAGCCGCACCGACCATGGTCATGGTCAGGCTGTGAGGCGCCATCGCTTCTTTGCCGTAGCCGGTACGCTTGCCGATCACGAATGCGCCAACCAAGCCAGCCACAGCGGCGTTGATGTGCACCACGGTACCGCCAGCGAAGTCCAGCGCGCCCAAAGCCCAGAGCAATCCGGCTTTGGCATTCATGGCGTCAACCACTTCCTTGGTGGCATAGGCGTCAGGACCCATCCAGTACCAGACCATGTGAGCGATCGGGGTGTAGCTGAAAGTGAACCACAAGGCCATGAACATCAGCATGGCCGAGAACTTGATGCGCTCGGCAAAAGCGCCAACGATCAGGCAGCAGGTGATGGCAGCAAAAGTCGCCTGGAAAGCCATGAACAACAGTTCGGGAATGTAAACACCCTTGCTGAAAGTGGCCGCCATGGCAAATTCGCCCTTCATCGGGTCAAACAAGCCCTTCATCAGAATGCGATCAAAGCCACCGATATAAGCATTGCCCTCAGTGAAAGCCAGGCTGTAGCCGTACAGGCACCACAGCACGACGATCATCGAGAAGGTCACGAACACTTGCATCAGCACCGACAACATGTTCTTGCTGCGGACCAGGCCGCCATAGAACAGCGCCAGGCCGGGGATCGACATCATGATGACGAAAGCGGTTGCCACAATCATCCAAGACACGTCGCCTTTGTTGGCGACGGGCGCGGGTGCTGCTTCGGCAGCGGCAGCAGGCGCTGCTGCGGCCGGAGCTGCTGCAGGGGCAGCGGCCGGTTTGGCTTCAGCGACCGCTGCCGCGGGTGCGGCAGCCGGGGCTGATTGGGCCAGAACCGTCGAACCGAAGCCCAACAGGCTGAACCCCAGGGCGAGGGAGACCAGTAGTTTTTTCATGTTGATTTCTCTTGGTTGGGCGTGCGGCTTAGAGCGCTTCCTGGCCGGTTTCACCGGTGCGGATACGAACCACCTGCTCGAGGTTGTAAACAAAGATCTTGCCGTCACCAATCTTGCCGGTGCGGGCTGCGCCCTCAACGGCTTCGATTGCGCGCTCGACCAGATCGTCGGCCACGGCGGCCTCAATTTTCACCTTGGGCAAAAAGTCCACCACGTACTCCGCACCGCGGTACAGCTCGGTATGGCCTTTTTGACGACCGAAGCCTTTGACTTCGGTCACGGTAATGCCCTGCACACCGATCGCCGAAAGGGCTTCGCGCACCTCATCGAGCTTGAACGGCTTGATAATGGCTGTGACAAGTTTCATAGGTTCTCCTTAGAAGTGGAACAAAGATCAGAAGCTGTATTTGGCGCCGACCAGGAAGGCGTTGTTAGCAATGAATCGGGTACCTTCCATATAAAAGCGGTTGGTACCGGATTTGCTGTTTGTTCCTGTAGCGGTCGCATTGATGACCAGGCCATTGCCCATGTCTTTGGCGATCGTCAAAGCGTAGTCGGTGTAATCTGCTGTTGAAGTCCCCGTTGAATGGTTGGCAACCTTCTGATGACCTACGTGCGGGGTCAGGGTGATGCCATTGCTGAGGTCGATATTGGCGGCCAAGTCGATGTAGCTGCTACCCGAGCTGTTTTTTATACCCAAGAAATCACCAGCGCTGCGACTGTATTTAGCCGTGAAAATACCATGGGTCAAGGCGCCATAAAACTCATTGGTGTTGGCATTGACATTGGCGCCCGCACTCAGGCCAAGTCCGGCATTGGCAACACCAGAGTTGTTACCCGGGTACTGGTAAGTGATGGCACCAACGTCAAAACCCAGGCCGGGAGCAATTTCGCCTTTGTAGCCGCCATACAGGTCCAACTCATACGAGCCCTTGGTCGCGCCATTGAAGTTCTTGACCCAATCCACATTGGAAGCCCAGGCACCGAGGTAAACACCGCTTTTGGCTGCGAAATCGACACCGCCCTGTATGGCGGGTTTTTTGGAAGTTTGGGCAATACCGCGGAAACGGTAGTCACTAACAGCGCCGACGTTGTATGCCAGGGTGTAGTCTGGCTCGGGGGCTTTGGCCTGGGCCATAGCGGTGGTGGCGGCCATCAGGACGGACAAAACGAATACTGATTTGCTTGCGAAGTTCATGGAATCTCCAGGGGTTAAAAAAAACAGGCTCCGCTTTTTTATGCATTTAGCGTGCCAACTATTCTTTTCGGTTGTCGCCTTATTCCGGTCAACCAACAAGGGTTTTCCTCGTTACTCTATCTGTATAAATAAACAGTTAGCACCGAAACAGTGCGCCCCTCGGTTGATCGGCATCAGTTTTGCACTTGTTTGGGGAGGATCATCATGGCCCTGTCTTTGGTACAAAGTCGCTCCTTGTCGGGGCTTGACGCCATTGCCGTGACCGTCGAGGTTCATCTGGCCAACGGTCTTCCCAGCCTGACCCTGGTTGGTCTGGCCGACGTCGAAGTCAAGGAAGCACGCGAACGGGTGCGCTCAGCCATCCAGAATTCAGGACTCGCGTTTCCGACCAACCAGCGCATGACGGTCAACCTGGCCCCGGCTGATTTGCCGAAAGATTCAGGCCGCTTTGACCTCCCGATTGCGCTTGGTATTTTGGCGGCCAGCGGCCAGATTGACCCGGCGCGACTGGCGGGCTACGAGTTTGCTGGCGAGTTGTCGCTGTCGGGTGAGTTGCGCCCGGTGCGCGGGGCCTTGGCCATGGCACTGGCGTTGCACGAGCTGCCCAATCCGGTCAGCCTGGTATTGCCCCCGGGCAGCGCAGAAGAGGCGGCTCTGGTGCCGGGCGCTGCCGTGTACCGGGCCCATCACCTGCTCGATGTGGTTCGGCAATTCGTGCACGAACCCGCTACGAATGGCGCCGACCCAGGGCCAACAGGCTGGCTACGCATTAGTGCACAAACACCCAACAACACGGATCAGCACCTCGATCTGGCTGACGTCAAGGGCCAGGCTGGCGCCAAACGGGCGTTGGAAATCGCAGCGGCGGGAAACCATTCGCTGCTCCTGGTTGGGCCGCCGGGGTCCGGCAAGTCCATGTTGGCGCACCGTTTTGCCGGTCTGCTGCCACCGATGAGCACCAGCGAAGCGCTGGAAAGTGCGGCCATTGCCAGCCTGGGTGGACGCTTTTCCATGGCGCGCTGGGGTTTGCGCCCAACCTGCAGCCCGCATCATTCGGCCAGTTCGGTAGCCCTGGTGGGCGGCGGCTCGCCACCGCGTCCCGGTGAGATTTCCCTGGCGCACCACGGCGTCTTGTTCCTCGATGAGTTACCCGAGTTTCCCCGGTCCGCCCTGGAGGCCTTGCGTGAGCCGCTGGAAACCGGCTCCGTCACCATCTCCCGTGCCGCACGCCGCGCCGAGTTCCCGGCCCGCTTTCAGCTGATCGCCGCCATGAACCCCTGCCCCTGCGGTTACTTGGGTTCGGCCCGCCGCGCCTGCCGCTGCACGCCGGACCAAGTGGCGCGCTACCAGGCAAAGTTGAGCGGCCCCTTGCTGGACCGAATCGACTTGCAGGTTGAGGTGCCAGCCCTGAATCCGAACGACCTGCTGCAAAATACCCTAGGCGAATCCAGCGCCAGCATTCGGGCTCGTTGTAACGCGGCGCGGTTGCTCGCTGTGCAACGCCAGGGGAAAACCAACCAAGCCTTGGCCGGGGCCGAAATTGACCGTCATGTTCATCTCGACCAGGATGCGTTAGGCTTCCTCAACAGCGCCGCCGTGCAGCTGGGTTGGTCAGCCCGGGGCACGCACCGCGCGCTCAAAGTGGCTCGCACCATCGCCGACCTGGCAGCCAGCCCTCGCGTCTTACCCAGTCATGTGGCCGAAGCCCTGCAATACCGACAGGTCAACTCAGTTCGTCGTTGATCAAGACTGGCCTAGCAACTGTTCACGCCGCTTGAGCGCTTTTGAGAATGCTGCGCCGAGCAACATCAACACCACACCGCTCAGCACGATGACGCGACCGGACCCGATAAGCGTACTCAAATGGGCGGCCAACAGAACGCCCAGGGCCTGACCCGTGAACAGCGAAGCGGCAAACAAGGAGACCGCCGTGCCGCGTGATGCTGGTGCCATTTGGGTGGCATGGGCCTGGAAAGTGTTGTGCATCATGAAGAAAGAAAACCCACCGACCAGACTGGCCACCAAGGCCAACTGCCAGTAAGCCGTCAAACCCAGCAACATAAAACACAGCCCCAGCACGGCACTGCCAATCCGGGTCAGTCCACGTTCGCCCAAACGCCGAATCAAATGCCTGGCAAATGCCATATAGATCGCACCCCCCACGCCAAATAAAGCCATGGTCGCGCCGGCAGAGGTCAGCGACAGACCCAGCGTTTGGTGCAAATGGGCAGCACAAATAGCCAATACGCCAAAACCAGCTGCACCTTCGAGCAGGGCGGTCAGCAAGACGAGTCGCGACCAACGTCCCGTTAAAATCTGCAGCGCTTGTTTTAAAAAACTCGGCCGCAGACCTTGCACGGCATTGAGTTGCTGGCTTGCGGCTGAAGGTTGTTGTTTTTGCCGCCCCAGATCACGCCATAACAAGGCCGCCACCACCAGGTACAGCAGGGTCAGAAAAACAAAGGCCCAGCGCCAGCCCAGGGTGTCGGTCAGCAGGCCGCCGAGCAACTGGCCCCCGACCATGCCCATGGTGGTTCCAACACCGGTCAGGGCCAAGGTTTCCTGACGTTGTTCATAAGGAACGACATCACCAATCCAGGCCAGAGACATGGGGATGATGGCTGCGGCGCAAAAAGCGGTCAACATCCGCGCCACGATCAAAGCGTCCAGGCTGGATGCCAACGCCGACAACAGGCTGCCCACGCTACAGCCCAAAGTCGCCAGCGTCACCCACCGAAACTTGCCATAGCGGTCGCCCAAGGGGCCGTGCAGCAACTGGGCCAAGCCATAGACCACGGCAAACATCGACACCACCTGAGCCGTCTGAGTGATCGACACCGAGAAAATGCGCGCCAGTTCGGGCAACATGGCATCGCAAATCCGCTGGATCGCCATGCTGGCAAAGGTGGCGCAAGCCAATAAAACAATGGAACGCCGAGTCTGCGCGGAAACAGCCGATGGACTGGTAGTGACTGGGGGCATGGCGGGGGGATTGGCTGGAAATGGCACGGTCATCGCTGCCAAGGTGGTCCGATTCTAGAGGATGGCGCTGTTATATTTTGACCATGCACCACTCATCCTCCTACGACGCCCGCCTGGTGGGCTGGCTTTCGCTGGCCCAACTCATCTCCTGGGGCAGTGTGTTTTACACCTTCGCCGTGTTGATGGAGCCGATGGAGCGCGAGCTAGGCCTGAACCGGGCCGAGTCGTCGCTGGCGTTCAGCCTGGCCTTGTTGGCCGAAGGCCTGCTGGCTTACCCGGTAGGTCGCTGGATCGACCAGGGACGGGAACGCATGGTCATGACTGGGGGCTCAGTTTTGATCGGCTGTTGCTTGTTGCTGCACAGCCAGGTCAGCACGGCCTGGGAGTTTTATGCGGTCTGGCTGGGTCTGGGTGCGGGCCTGGCCGCCACCTTGTACCCGCCGGTTTTCTCGGTCGTCACGCGGCGCTTCCCCTTGGATTACCGGCGCGCCATCATCACCATGACCTTTCTGGGTGGCTTGGCCAGCACGGTGTTCATTCCGCTGTCGGCCTGGCTGATTCAGACCTTAGGCTGGCGCCACGCTTTGTGGGTGCTGGCCGCCCTTCATTTGCTGCTGTGTGCGCCGCTGCACGCCTGGGCCTTGCGCGGTGCGCCCATCGCCCGTGACCCGCAGTCATCGACAACCCAGGCCCAGAGCAGCGCCTTGACTGAGCACTTGCGCAGCCCACCCTTTTTACTGATTGGGGCTTTTATCGTGCTGCTGATGGCGGTCACCGCTGCACTGCCCGCCCATATGGTGAGCTTGCTTCGCGAAAGCGGTTTGAGCGAGGCCTGGGCCATTGCCATACCCGCCAGCATTGGGTTGATTCAAGTCGCCGGACGCGCCTTGATGTACTTTTTTGAACACCGTTTCGACCTGCACCAAGCCAACCGCCATATTCCTTTGTTAATTCCATTGGGCGTGTTCGCCTTGCTGGCTTCACCCTGGCTGGGCGAGAGCCAAATCTGGCTGGTATTCCTGTTTGTGTTGTTGTTTGGTTTGGGCAATGGCATGCTGACCATCGTCAAAGGAACGGCCATTGCCCAATATGTGAGTCGCGACCATGTGGCCTCCCTCAATGGGGCGCTGGGCATTCCCACGGCACTGGCGCGCGCCGCCTCGCCGCTTATTCTCGGCTTGCTGTGGAGCCAACAAGCCGGCTACCGCCACGGTCTGTGGCTGTTGCTGGCTGGGAGTCTGATCGGCGTGGCGTCGCTGGTGCTCGCGCAACGCCTGTCGCTACAAAACTCACCCCCCACCCGCCGGCAATGAAGGGGCAGCCCGGGTCAGCACCCTAGGCCAAGCCCCGCAGGATCTCAAAGATTGGGCGCCAGCAAGCGTTGTAACTGGTCCTGATTCAGACCTCGACGCAACACCTGGTCTTGCAGCTGGTCCTGGTCAATCCGGCCGACATTGAAATAGCTGCACTGCGGGTGCGCCAGATAAAAGCCGCTGACACTGGCCGCCGGCAGCATGGCCAGGCTCTCGGTCAGCGTCATGTCAATTTCAGCGCATTGCAACAAATCAAACATCGCTTGCTTGACGCTGTGATCTGGGCAGGCGGGGTAGCCCGGGGCTGGCCGAATACCCTGGTATTTTTCTGCAATCTGTTGTTCCAGGCTCAGCTGTTCTTGTGCCGCATAGCCCCACAAATCGGTGCGAACCCGGTGGTGCAGGCACTCGGCAAAGGCTTCGGCCAATCGGTCGGCCAGTGCCTTGAGCATGATGGCCGAGTAGTCGTCGTGGTCGGCCATGAAATACTTTTCTTTCAGCTCGATGCCCAGTCCTGCGGTCACGGCAAACATCCCCACATAGTCCGGCGCCTGTCCTTTGGGTGCCACGAAGTCGGCCAGGCAACGACTGGGTCTCAGCACGCCTTCGATCTCCTGTTTTTCGCCCTGTTGACGCAAGCCGAACCAGGTCAGCGCCACCTGCTTGCGCGATTCGTCGGTGTAGAGCTCAATGTCATCGTTAACGCTATTGGCCGGGTACAGCCCCACGACAGCATTGGCACTCAACCAACGCCCCTCGATCAACCGCTTGAGCATGCGCTGGGCATCGGCATAGACTCGAACCGCTTCGCCACCCACCACCTCGTCGCGCAGAATCGCCGGGAACGGGCCGGCCAAGTCCCAGGTCTGAAAAAACGGCCCCCAGTCAATGTATTTCGCCAGCTCGGCCAGGTCAAAGTTTTTAAACACGCGGCGCCCCAGAAATTTCGGCACCGGCGCCGTGAAGCCAGACCAATTAATCGGGGTTTTATTCGCCCTGGCTTGGGCCAGCGACCACAATGGCAGCTGCTTTTTGTTGGCGTGCAGTGAGCGCACCCGCTCGTTGTCGGCTTTGAGCTCGGCCACATACTGGCTGGCCTTATCACTCAACAAGCTCTGCGCCACGCTGACGCTGCGTGAAGCGTCAGGCACATAGACCACAGGGCCTTCGTAATGCGGCGCTATTTTGACCGCGGTGTGGACCCGTGAAGTGGTGGCGCCACCAATCAGCAGCGGGATTTTTTTGATGCGAAAGTAGTCGTCCTTTTGCATCTCTCCAGCCACCAGCTGCATTTCTTCCAGGCTGGGCGTGATCAACCCCGACAAGCCCACGATGTCTGCCCCTTCAACCTTGGCCCGCGCCAAAATTTCGTGGCAAGGCACCATCACGCCCATGTTCACCACCTCGAAGTTGTTGCATTGCAACACCACGGTCACAATGTTCTTGCCAATATCGTGGACGTCGCCCTTGACGGTGGCAATCACGATCTTGCCCTTGGTCCGGACATCGCGTCCCGCCGCGACGTCCTGCCGTTTTTCCTCTTCAATGTAGGGAATCAGATGCGCCACCGCCTGCTTCATCACGCGTGCGCTTTTGACCACCTGCGGCAAGAACATCTTGCCCTGGCCAAACAAATCGCCAACGATGTTCATGCCATCCATCAACGGCCCTTCGATCACATGCAGAGGGCGTCCGCCCTGGGCCGCAATCGCTTGGTAAGCCTCTTCGGTGTCGGCCACGATGAACTCGTTGATGCCACGCACCAGGGCGTGACTCAGCCGCTCCTGCACCGAGACCGGCTGCTCGGGCGTGCCACGCCAGAGGTTTTGCTGTCCCGCGTCTCGGGCCGCTCCTTTGGCCCGCTCGGCAATTTCAACCAAGCGCTCGCCGGCCGAAAGAAGTGCTTCACCCGGCTTGTAAACAGGCTCTCGATTCAGCACCACGTCCTCGACCCGTTGCCGTAATTCGGGTTCGATTTCGTCATAGACCCCGACCATGCCGGCGTTGACAATACCCATATCCATGCCCGCTTTGATCGCGTGGTACAGAAACACGGTGTGGATCGCTTCGCGCACCGCGTCGTTACCGCGAAACGAAAAGCTCACATTGCTCACCCCACCCGATACCTTGGCGCCGGGTAGGTTCTGCTTGATCCAGCGCGTGGCATTGATGAAGTCGACCGCGTAGTTGTCATGCTCCTCGATACCGGTGGCAATGGCGAAGATGTTGGGATCAAAAATGATGTCTTCCGCCGGAAAATCGACTTCATCGACCAGGATGCGGTAAGCCCGCTCGCAGATTTCTATCTTGCGCTGGTAGGTGTCGGCTTGGCCGGTTTCGTCAAATGCCATCACCACGGTTGCCGCACCATAACGACGCAACAGCTTGGCCTGCTGCTTGAATGCCGCAACGCCCTCTTTCATGCTGATGGAGTTGACCACGGGCTTGCCTTGGACACAGCGCAAACCGGCCTCAATGACGTCCCACTTGGAAGAATCCAGCATGAGCGGGACGCGCGCAATGTCGGGCTCGGAGGCAATCAGGTTCAGAAACCTCACCATCGCCGCCTTGCTGTCGAGCATGGCCTCGTCCATGTTGATGTCAACGATCTGCGCACCGTTTTCCACCTGCTGCCGCGCAACGACCAAAGCCTGCTCGTACTCGCCATTCAAAATCATCCGGGCAAAGGCTTTCGATCCGGTGACATTGGTGCGCTCGCCAATATTGACAAACCTGGCTTTCGGCGCTTCGCCCGCAGTCGTGGGTTCGCCAATCAGCACCGGCTCCAGGCCGGATAAACGCATAGCGGGGAGAGGGACTTCAGACATGCGGCTCACCTGTTGTTGACAAGGGTCAGGTGAGCGTCGTTGGGACATCCAAGCCTGGCGGGCTCCTGCAAACAAAAGGGCCGCGCTGCAACGCTCCTTGGATGGCGCTTATTCTAGGGCCTCAAGCGGCATCCCGGTAAAAAAATTTCTGCTGGCGTGAGCGTGCGGCCAGCGGCATGACCGCTTGGCCGATGGCGGCGATGTGCTCGGGCGTGGTGCCACAGCAGCCCCCAACGATATTGACCAGGCCTTCGGCTGCGAATTCACGCAGCAAGCGCGCGGTGACGGCCGGTGTCTCATCAAAACCGGTTTCACTCATGGGGTTGGGCAAACCGGCGTTGGGGTAACAGCTGATGAAAGTGTCACCGGCGACACGTGCCAGCTCCTGGATGTAGGGGCGCATCAGCGCCGCACCCAGGGCGCAGTTCAACCCGATGGCCAGCGGCCTGGCGTGGCGCACGCTGTGCCAAAAAGCGGTGACGGTCTGACCACTCAGGATGCGGCCGGAGGCGTCGGTCACCGTTCCGCTGATGATCAGGGGCAAGCGCTCGCCGCTAGCATCAAAGTATTCGTCAATCGCAAACAACGCCGCTTTGGCGTTGAGTGTGTCAAAAATGGTTTCTACCACCAGCACATCGCTGCCCCCTTCGACCAGCGCCTGCACCTGTTGGTAATAGGCAAGGCGCAATTGCTCGAACGTGATGTTGCGGGCTCCCGGGTCGTTCACGTCGGGGCTGATACTGGCGGTTTTGGGCGTGGGGCCCAGGGCCCCGACCACATAGCGCGGGTGCTCCGGGGTGGAGAATTTGTCACAGGCGGCGCGCGCCAAACGGGACGAAGCCAAATTCATCTCGCTCGCCAAATCAGCCATCCCGTAATCGGCCTGGGCCACGCTGGTAGCGCCAAAAGTATTGGTTTCGATCAGGTCGGCCCCGGCCGCCAGATAGCCTTCATGAATATCACTGATCAGATCGGGACGGGTCAGCGACAACAACTCGTTATTGCCTTTGACGTCCAGCCCAAAATTCTTGAAGCGCTCGCCTCGGTATTGCGATTCGCTCAGTCGAAAGCGCTGAATCATGGTCCCCATGGCGCCGTCCAGAATCATGATCCGACGCGCCAACAGTTCGGGCAAGGCTTGGGCCCGGGTGTAATGAATATTCTTCATAAGTGGCTTATTGTAGAAACCCCGACAATAGGATCATGAGAAATTTATCGCCCAAGGAATCCTGGGTCCTGCTCCAGCAACAGCCCGACACCTTGTTAATCGATGTACGGATGGAGATTGAATCAATGTACGTGGGCTGCCCACTCGATGCGCTCAATATTCCTTGGTACGAATACCCCGATCTGGTGCCAGATGCAGGCCAGTTTGTGGCGGCTGTTGCGCGCGCGGCCAAGGCCCAGCTGGACCACCCCCTGCTGCTGTTTTGCCGCAATGGCATGCGTTCGGTCGACGCCGCTGCCGTATTAGACGCCGCTGGATTTAGTCAGGTCTTCAATATGCTGCATGGTTTTGAGGGCGATTTGAACGATGCGTTTCAGCGTTCCTGCCGCAATGGCTGGCGCTTTGATGGCCTGCCCTGGGTTCAAATGTAGGCTGGGTTGACCGGTCTTAGGGCAACAGATTTTGACTCCCCTGCAAATTTTGCGCGAGGTGTTTGGCTACGACCAGTTTCGCGGCCCGCAGCAAGCCATCGTCGATCATGTGGTGGGCGGCGGCGATGCGCTGGTGCTGATGCCCACCGGCGGCGGAAAGTCTCTTTGTTACCAGATCCCAGCCATTGCTCGCCAGCGTTCTGGCCTCGGACTAACCGTGGTGATCTCACCCCTGATCTCCTTGATGCACAACCAGGTTGGCGCCCTGAGCGAGGCCGGCGTCAGCGCCGCCTTTCTGAACTCAACACTGAGTTCGCAGGAGGCGTCGCAGGTCGAGAGCGCCATGCTGCGCGGCGACCTCACCTTGCTTTATGCCGCACCGGAGCGTGTCACCACGCCGCGTTTCCTGGCACTGCTGGCCTCCTTGCAGCAACGCGGTCAACTCAGTCTGTTTGCCATTGATGAGGCGCATTGCGTCAGCCAATGGGGCCACGACTTCAGGCCTGAATACCGCGCCCTGTGCGTGCTGCATGAACGCTTTAGCAGTGTGCCTCGCATTGCGCTGACCGCTACCGCCGATGCACTGACCCGCGAGGACATTCTGGAGCGACTGCAATTGCAAGATGCCCGGCAATTCATCAGCAGTTTTGATCGGCCCAATATCCAATACCGGCTGGTCGAAAAGAAGGAAGCCACCCAGCAACTGCTGCGCTTCATCAACCAGGAACACGCCGGCGACGCCGGCGTGGTGTACTGCCAGTCGCGGCGCAAGGTTGAAGACCTGGCTCAGACTTTGAACCAGGCTGGCATCACGGCCCTGCCTTACCACGCGGGCTTGGACGCCAAGTTGCGCCAATCGAATCAGGATCGGTTTTTGCGCGAGGA
>CAXNKH010000022.1:0-11746 GCA_964202765.1 Burkholderiales bacterium
CAAAAGGCCGGGCGCGCCCAGGGCCGCACTGGCTGCACCAGCTTGAAGTATCAGTCGACGAGTCAGCTTGGCATGGGTAGTCATGGGTAAGTCCTCAGTGAAGGGCAGACGATGTATTTGAAAAATGGCGAATGATTTAATTGCCTGATTCGCAGGACAATTGGCCTAGACTATAAGCCAGTTTTCATGCTGTCAATCAGCAAAGACCCGCAGAGACTGCGCCGTTTAAATCATTCGGATGGATCCAGCCCAGCGCCCTTAAGCCCGAGACAAAACCCATGGACTACCTCGATACCTTCAGCCACTTTGCCGCCGAGATAAATTACGAAGCGCTGGACAGCGACCTGCACGAGCAAGTCGGCTGGATACTGGCCGATACCGTGGGCGCGATAGTCGCCGGCTCGGCCGAACCCGAATTACGATCCCTGGCAGCGCGACAGGCACCTGGCTCAGCGGCGCTGCTGGTCGGTCTGGGCCGCCGCGCAACAGCTGAGGTCGCGGCCCTCATCAATGGCACTGCCGGTACGTTTTTGGAGATGGACGAAGGCAACCGATTTTCGCGCGGCCACCCTGCGATCCATGTCATTCCCGCCGCGCTCGCCCTGAGCCAGGAGCGCGCAGTGTCTGCGCCAGTGTTTCTCTCGGCCCTGGTCACTGGCTACGAAGTCGGCTCCCGCCTGGGCGCGGCCTCGGCGTTGCGCGGCGCCATGCATCCGCACGGCACCTGGGGCACGTTGGGCGCGGCCACCGCCTGCGCCCGCATCGCCGGACTCGATGCCAAAGGCATGCGCGAGACCCTGAACATCAGCTCCTCGCTGTGCACCGCAAGCTCCAAAAAGACCATGCTCGAGGGCGGCCTGGTGCGCAATGTCTATGCTGGCCTGAGCAACCGCAACGGCTTGCTGGCTCTGCAACTGGCTGAGTGCGGTTTCACCGGCGAGCACGATGGCCTGAGCTCGCTGCTGGGCAAAATTATTTCCGAAAAATTTGACAGCGTCGGCCTGATCGAAGGCTTGGGTAGCCAATGGCATCTGATGCGCAACTACTTCAAGCTGCATTCCTGCTGCCGTTACAACCACGGCACGCTGGACGCGATTGACCAGCTGGCCAGCCGGGGCACGCTGCCAGCGCATGCCGACATTGACCGCATCGATGTCACCAGCTACAACCTGGCCGCCGAACTCAAGGACAAGGCACCGCGCAACACCTTGGCGGCTAAGTTTTCCCTGCCCTTTGCCGTGGCCACGCGCCTGGTTAACAACAGCAGCGCTTTGTCCAGCTTCACCTGGGACGCGGTGCGCGACCCGGTGGTGTTGGCCCTGGCGCAAAAAGTCGAGGTCAGCGAAGACCCGGCCATGACGCTGCGGCTGCCGCTGGAGCGTCCGGCCCGGGTCGTCATCACCTTGCATGACGGCCGCCAAGTCAGCGGCGAAGCCGGCGTCAACCGTGGCGATGATACCGCGCCCTACAGCCGGGAAGAATTGCGGCAAAAATTCATGGACCTGACGCAGCGCGTCTGGCCGGCGGCGCACGCGCAGGCCGTGCTTGAAGCCACGCTGGAACTGGCCGCCCTGAAAGGTTCGCTGACCCACTGGGCCAGCCTGCTGGAGGGTGCACCGCAGACGGCCTGAGCCGGACCGGATCGGTGTTCAGACCAGGGAGTTGTCGCCGCTCATGTAAACGAAGACCTCGGTAAAAAGGCCGTCCTGCAGGTGAAAAAAGTTGCAGTTGTTCTTCACTAATTTCTGGCTTTCGTGAGTGATGTTCTCGACCCGAAAGCGGCTGGCGATGCGCTGACCGGGCACGTCGCACAGGTGATCGAAATCACCGTGCCAGACCTGGGCATAGCGTTCATTGAGCCGCTTGAACATATTAGCAATAGCGCCGTCCCGACCCTCATAGGTGGTTGCATAGGTGGCAATTGTAAAGCGGGCAGTGGGCGCAAAACAGGCCAACGTTGCCGCCACATCCTTGCGGTCCACGGCAGCAAAGTAGCGCTCGGCCAAGGCAATCAATTCACCAGCTTGCAGCGGCAACACGGCAACTTGCTCAGGGCTTAGCAATCGGGTCATGACGCCGCCTTGGCCGCGTCCAGCATGGCGCTCAGCATGTCCAGGCGCGGATGCATGGGCTGCGGATACGCCGTGCGGCTGTGGCTTTGGCCCAAGGCCAGGGCCGCTTCGGCTATCTTGTAGCTCAGGGGGCCGGGGTTGATGACAGGCACCGGCAGGCGGCTCTGCAAATAAGCGTGCGCTTGGTGCATGGTGGTCGAGCCCAAGATGATCACGTCAGCACCGTCGATCTCGATGGCTTTCATGGCCGCCGCCTCAAGCAGGGGAAAAACTTCTTCTTCCTTGCCCGACAGCAGGCCCAGGTTGTCAGGGTTTACTTCAATCGCCCGCACCGAGACGCACTTGTGGTGCAGGCCCAATTCGTCGAGCGCTTTTTTGTACAGCGGCTTCCAGCGGCTGGCCATGGTCAGGATGGAAAATCGGTCCCCCAACATCAGCGCCGTTAGCATGGACACTTTGCCCGGGCCAAACACCGGGATGTCGAGCACCGAGCGCAGCGCCGCCACGCCCGAGTCACTCATGGTGTCGATGCAGACTGCCGCAAAGCCCTCTTCTTGGGCGCGGCAGCCAGCCTCAAATATTGAGACATCAGCCAGCACGAAGTCGTGATGGCTGGCGTAGTTCACCGGGCCGGCTTTGACCGAGCGGTACTCAAACTGCAGGTCGGGACCGAACTGCACACCCTGCAGTTGCAGCTGGCGCAGCGCCAGGTTCTCGGTCGACATGGCAAAGGGAACAATGGTCAGGATTTTTTTCATAAAACCTCGGCGTAAAAACCCAGTGAAAAGCTTGTCTGCATTTTGACTCGCTCCCTGCCTAATGGACGCGAATTCATAGCGAGGCGAGTATCGCAGCTTTGGGTGGAGTGGCTCGCATTCTCCGGCTCACGCTCGCGGCCCGGCTCTGTGACACCTCTGGTGTTGCCGCGTCAAACCCGTCTGTAGCGTGCAAGCGAAGGGGCAACCGCGAATGGAGCCTGCGCCTGCAAGCCCCATCACCCGCCTTCATAGGTATTTGGCTCATCTACGCCGATCAATTGCAAGCCATTGGCAGGTGGTTTGGGTGTCCGCCCGCAAGCAGGGGCCGGAGAACGGATACCCGACCGAGCTGGTGCCGCACGCTCGAGTGTACCGTGATCGGACAGCGCGCAGAACTTCGATTCACAGTTGCGACTGCGCTTGAAGTTTTCATTCGAGATCGTCCATTAGGACGCGGATGCATAGCGTCGCGTAGGGCCGAAGGTTCGCCTAATGGACAATCTCGGTTGAAACAACAAGAGAGTCCTCATGCCCGTCATTTCCATTACCTTGCTACCCGGCTACAGCGCCGAAGCCGAAGAACGCCTGGTCGGCCGCGTGGCCCTGGCCGCACGCTCGGTGATTGCGGCGGCTGCGGCCGGCACGACCGTGTTTGTTAACCACGCCCAGACCTACCAGCGCGATGGTCGGGTATTTTCCAAGGGGGGGCCGGAATGCGCCGACGCCAGCGAACTGGTTCGCCAATTTTTGGGACTGATGCAAACGCGTGACCTGGCCGCAGCCAGCGCCCTGCTGGCGCCTGCTTTCGTGATGCATTTTCCCGGCCAAGCAACCCTGAATGAGCTGGACGAACTGGTGGCCTGGGCCAACAGCAGATACAGCAGCATTGCCAAAGACTACGAGCGCTTTGAGGAGAGCTGGGCCGACGGCTTTTCGGTGGTCTATTGCTCGGGCACGCTGCGCGGCCGCTGGCTCGACGGATCGAGCTTCGAGGGCATTCGCTTCATCGACCGCTTTGAAATTTCCGACGGAACAATCCGCCGGCAGGACGTCTGGAACGATCTGGCGGAAACCCAAGCGCGTCGTCAAGCCTAGGACGCTTTCCAGGCATCGAGGATCTCGCTTCCGGTGGCCGCCCAAACTCCGGGGTGACGCATGATGTGGTCCAGCGCTTCTTCCAACGCTCGCATGCGGTAAGGCTGGCCAATCACCCAGGGGTGCAGCGAAATCGCCATGATGCGCCCGCCGGCCGTGGCCGACTCCTTGTAAAGCAGGTCGAACTGGTCGCACAGTTGGTCCCGAAAGTCGTCCTCGGTGTGGTGGTTCTGTACCAGGATGGTGTGGTCGTCGATGTCGATCGAATGTGGCATGGCATGAATCGGCCCACTGGCCGTTCGCATGACGTAAGGCATGTCGTCATTGACCCAGTCGCACACATAGTCCAGCCCGGCCGCGCCCAACAAGTCGAGCGTGGCGGCGGACTCCGACTTGGCCGGCGACAGCCAACCACGCACCGCCTGGGCACTGGCCTGCTGCAAGATGTCCAGTGTGTTGGCTATGAGTTTTTTCTCATCATCCAGCGCAAGGCCGCCGTGGTGCAGGTGGTCCATGTCCAGGCCATTGGCCATGATTTCCCAGCCGCGCTGGGTACACTCCTTGATGAGCGAGGGATAGCGCACAGCGACTGCGGCGTTGACCGCCACCGTGGGCCGGATACCGTGTTTTTCAAGCGCCTTCATGATCCGGAAAATGCCGACGCGGTTGCCGTAGTCGCGCAAGGTGTAGTGGCGCAAGTCGGGGTAAGCAGTCTGCATGGCGCCGGGCGGCTTGAAGGGCACGCCCCCCATGTTCAGCGGAAACCATTCCAGCGCCGGCACCACCCACAAAGCGACGCGGGCCTGATTGGGCCAAACCACCGGCGGGCGATCGGGCAGCATCGACCAGTCGTAGCGCTCATGGTCCATGCCGTAGCGGCGCAGCGGATAGTCCAAGTAGTCCGCTGGCAGGGGCTTGGCTGCTGGGGTACTCATGGTGCATCTCCTACCGGCTGGGCGGCCGCTGCAAAAGCATCAAAGTAGTGCTGGTTGAAATATTGGGCGATCTCGCGCCCGGTGGCCAGCCAGACCTTGTCATGGCCGGCGATGTAGGAAAGCGCTTCTTCGAACGCGGCTAGCCGATAAGGCTGGCCCACCAAGTAGGGGTGCAGCGGTATGCACATGACCGTACCCGACTGTTCGCCTTCCTGGTACAGGCGGTCAAACTGGCGCTTGAGAATGTCGGCATAGCGCCGCGGCTGCACCAGGTTGACGTTGTAAACGATGGTGTCGTTCATTTCGAGCGAATAAGGAACACTGGTCAACCGGCCTTGCTTGACCTTGACCGGGCCGGGCTGGTCGTCATGAAACAGGTCGCAAATGTAGGTCAAGCCCAACTCGGCGACCAGGTCAAGGGTATTGGGTGTGTAGGTCAGCGCCGGGGCCAGCCAACCGTCGAGTTTTTGCCCGGTGTGCTGCTTGATGGTGTCGATCGAGTCCTGGATCACAGCGCGCTCCTGTGCCTCGGTCATGCCCATCAGGTAGCGCGTGTTGTAAGTGCCGTGCGAATAGAACTCCCAGTCGTTGTCGGCGCAGGCCTTGATAACTTCAGGGTGGTGCTCGCACAGGGCCACATTGAGCGACACGCTGCCGCGAACACTGCAACGCTTCATGGCCTCGAGCATGCGCCAAAAGCCCGCTCGGTTGCCGTAGTCGCGGTAGGAATAATTGAGCACATCGGGCGAGGGTCTGGCCCAAGGCGCGCGGGCCGGGTTGCATGGCGGGTTGAGCTCGTAAAACTCCACGTTGGGCGCCACCCAAAAGGCCACGCGGGCGCCGCCTGGCCAGCGGATGACCGGACGCTGGCTGTTGTACGGCAGGTAGTCGTAGAGCGCGGGATCGCGTTTCAACGCCCGACTCCGGTGGCCGCAGGCACACGGCGCAGTTGCGCTATGGTTTCTTCCAGCGTCAGCACATCAGCGTACTTGAGTGCCATGTCATACAAATTGGCAAAGTGCGGCGCTTCGTGCTTGTCGGCCACGCATTCCTCCGGGACGATGGTGCGAAAACTGCGAGAAATGCTGTCCACCACAGTCGCGCGCACGCAGCCCGAGGTCGAGCCCCCGGTGACGACGATGCTGTCGACCCCATGGAAGTTGAAGACCGAACCGAGGTTGGTCTCGAAAAACGCCGAAGCCATGCGCTTGTTAATGATGATGTCGCGCTGCTGGTCGATCACCAGGCGGTCATCAAACTCGGCGCGGCGACTGCCGACCTTGATGTTTTGCAACGAATCAGGCGTGTTGCTGCGGGTGCCCCAGACCCCGCAGTCTTCACCCGAGTCCATGTAGGCGACATAGGTCCAAACCACCGGAAAACCCTTGGTCCGAAATTCGGCCGCCAGAGTGTTCACGTACTCCAGCTGACGCGGATCGGTTTCGTAGGCGGTGGCGAATTCACCCACGTTGGTATAAGCTTTTTGCAGGTCAATATTGATGAGCGCTGGCATCTTGCCAAAACCAAAACGCTTGCGGGTGGGGTTGGCCTTGAGGTCGCTAAAAAGCTGCCTGGCCGTCTTACTAGAGGTTTCCATTCTGACTGTCTTTCAATGAGTTGAGCACGGGCTGAAGGTCTGCTGAGTCAGCGGGCGATGGTGCGGCAGCAGGATCAACTTGTCAACACAGGTGGAAGCCCGCCCCCATGCACAGCTTCCTTACCGTATTGACGTCTTAACTGGTTCATCAAGCCGCCGGCTTCGACCATTTCCAGCAGGAATTCGGGAATTGATTCGCAGTGCAGAACCTCGCCCTGGGCGCGAAACAATTCGCAGCGACGAGCGTCAAATCCTATGCATTCGCCTTCGTTGATGCTGTCCGTTTCCTCGCAGGTCAAAAGCAACAATCCCACATTAAAAGCATTGCGAAAAAAAAGACCGCCGTAGGACGGCGCGATAACAGCCGCCACCCCCAGCGTCACCAGCACGGCCGCCGCCTGCTCGCGCGAAGAGCCGATGCCAAAATTGGGTCCGGCTACCACCACATCGCCTGCTTGCACCTGGCTGGCGAATTCGGGACGAACGGATTCCAGGCAATGGGTGGCGATCTTCGTTATGTCGTACTTCATGGCATGACCCGGTGCCAAGACGTCGGTATCAATGTCTGAACCGAGTTTCCAAACGCGATGACTATTCAAGCTCGCGGTCATACCAGAACCTCCCGCGGATCGGTGATGACGCCGCGCAGCGCCGAGGCAGCGACCGTGTAGGGGGATGCCAGGTAAACCTGAGACGAAGCCGACCCCATCCGACCTTTGAAATTGCGCGCTGTGCTGGAAATCACCCTGGTGTTATCGCCCATGGAAGCCCCGTAACCGGCACAAGCGCCGCATGAAGTCGCGAACACTTCGGCCCCTGCATCCACCAACACTTGCATCACACCCTCCTGCTCGGCCTGTTGTTGGTCTTTCAAACTGGCCGGCGCCACCATCAACCGAACGCCAGTGGCGACATGTCTGCTGCGCAAGACTTCGGCCGCCGCACGCAAGTCTTCCAACTTGGCACCGGTGCAAGCGCCAATATAGGCAATGTCGACCGGGGTTCCGCTGTAACGCTCCACCACGTCGGCATTGGCCGGGCTGTGCGGTGCCGCCACCCAAGGCGACAAGCTGCTGGCATCGAATTCGTAGCGTGTCACTTCAGCTCCTTCGTCAGTCTGCCATTCACTCATATCAGGTACCGGTGCGCCGGCCTCCAACAACCACGCAGCGGTCTTTGCATCGGGTGCGATCAAACCTACTTGCGCGCCCATTTCAGCACTCATATTGGACAGTGTCATGCGCTCCTGCATCGACAAGGCAGTGACTGCGGGCCCACAAAATTCGACCGCTCCGTACTTGGCACCCGTCATGCCAAACCTAGCCACCATGTGCAACATCATGTCCTTGGCCATCACGCCTTTGGGCAGCTGGCCATTCCAGTGCATCTGCAAGTTGTGCGGCACACGCAGCCAGATTTCGCCATTCACCACGACACCCAGCATCTCGGTACTGCCAATGCCGAACATGTAGGAGCCAAAGGCCCCGCCGGTCGGTGAATGCGAATCGCCACCGACACAAAACATGCCTGGACGTATGTGGCCATGCGCTGGCACCACCACGTGGCAAATGCCTTGACCGTCATACACATGCGGTAGGTCTTGCTCACGGGCCCAGTCTCTCGCGATGCGAACGATTTTGCGTGATTCATCGTCGCGCTCTGGCACATAGTGGTCCATCACCAGAACGACTTTCGATTTGTCCCAGATCTTGGCGCCCAGCTCATCGAGCATGGGTTTGAGCCGACGTGGTCCGGATGAGTCGTGGAACATGGCCAGATCGACTTTGCAATTCACGATGTCTCCGGGAGACACGGTGGAACGACCGCAGGCGCGCGCGATTGACTTTTGTGCCAAGGTCTGCGCCACAGGGATTGCGTTACTCATTCTGGTTTGGCTCCTGAAAACTGTACAACCCTGGCCCATCGCCGGATTTCGTCCTGCACAAATTTAGAAAACTCCTCGGATGAATTACCCACAGCTACCGCACCTTCGGCATCCAGTCGGCGCCGCACATCGGGCATCGCAATCGCCTGCCTGGCGGCGTCCCCGATGCGGCGGGTCAGCTCAGGGCTCATGCGCGCAGGGCCAAACAAGCCGAACCAGGCACTCGACTCAAAACCTGGCAAGACTTCAGCAATCGCAGGAACTTCCGGGAAAGAAGCCAGACGCTTGGCGCTGGTTACTCCAAGCGCCTTGAGCCGGCCCGCTTTCACTTGTGACTGTGCATTGCCGACTGCGGCGAACATCAGTTCAACCTGTCCGGCAATCACGTCCTGAATGGCGGGTGCAGTTCCACGGTAGGGAATATTCACAATGAAGGTCCCAGACTGCATCTTGAACAAGTCGCCCGCCAGATGGAGTGATGAACCCATGGCGCCGATGGCAAAGTTGAGTTGTCCAGGTTTTTTCTTGGCCAGAGCAATCAGCTCGCGCACATCCTTCACAGGAAGCGAAGAATGGGCAACCAAGATCGAAGGCGAGGTCGCAACACAGGTCAACGGAGTGAAGTCCCGAACCGGATCAAAGGGCAAAGAGGGATAAAGAGATGCGTTGATGGCATGGCTGGTAAAACTCATCAACAGCGTATTGCCATCGGGTGCCGACTTGGCCACCGCATCGGCCGCAATATTGCCGCCCGCACCAGGCCGGTTTTCAACCACGACGACTTTACCCAGAAAACGCCCCAGCTCGGTAGCGAGCGAGCGTGCTAGCGTGTCGGTGGAGCCTCCGGCCGGGGCACCGACCAGAATTCTGGTTGGAGCGGCTTGCGCATTGGCCTCAGTGGCTACCCATGCAATTGATGACAAAAGAATTTCGCGACGCTTCATCTCAGAACTTATCCGTTATTAATTCCGCCAAAACTAAGAGGCCCAAATAAGAGCGATACAAGATTAGACAACTGGACCCGAAGCCTCAGATGAATCGAGTTCCGTATCTTAAGCGCTAGCACCTTATCCGCTGGGCTCGAATACAAGCCTGTTGACTAAGGCTTCAGCTTGACGGTTAAAAAAATAGAAGTTAGACTAATAACCCATTAGTCATTAACCCAGCTTGTGAAAACGGCTCAGTTCCCTCTCAGTTCAATCAATGCACCGCCGAAGCGGACACGGCGCAAAGAAGCGCGTCCCGGTGAGTTACTGGACGCAGCGTTAGAACTGTTTGTAGAAAAAGGTTTTGCCGCGACCCGGGTCGAACAAGTTGCGCTCCGTGCTGGGGTGTCGAAAGCTACTTTATTCCTGTACTTCAGCAGCAAGGAAGAACTGTTCAAAGCGGTCGTTAGAACCCATTTGTCGGGACACTTCCCACAATGGAATGCCGAATTGGAGGCCTTCAGCGGCAGCAGCGCCGACATGCTGCACGACTGCATGCAAGCTTGGTGGGATCGGATAGGGGCGACCCCGGTTTCCGGCATCTCCAAGCTGATGATGGGTGAGGCCAGTAACTTCCCTGAACTGGCGGCTTTCTATCGCCGTGAAGTGATAGAACCAGGGCAGGAACTGATCCGTCGGATCTTGCAGCGCGGGGTGGCACGCGGGGAATTCGCCAACATCGATTTGAATTACGCGGTTTACGCCGTGCTGGCGCCCCTGCTGTTCTTAGTCACTTGGAAATATTCTTATGGATCCAAGCTGGACAACGGACTGCCGTTGCAACCCAAAACATTCATCACGCAACAGGCCCAAATTATTTTGCACGGACTGTGCTCAACCCATATCAAACCGGCACTGGCCGGAAAAGGAAAAACATGAAACCCTGGTTGAAATGGGCCATCGCTTCCCTCGTTCTGGCGCTGCTGGCCACAGGCGTCATTCAGGCTCTATCAAAGCACAAGGCACAGCAACAAGCTTTGCTGGAGCAGACCGCAAGCCGGGTCCAAGTCGAAGTGGAACTGCTCCCCAGCGATCTGGTGCCGGCTAAAAGCCGTGAACTGGCGCAGGTGTTGGCGATTTCGGGCTCGCTCAAAGCCATCAACTCGGCCTTCATCAAGGCCAAAGTGGCGGGAGAACTGCAAGACCTGACGCTGCGCGAAGGTGACACGGCGAAAGCGGGACAAGTGATTGCCAGGATCGACCCGAGCGAGTACCGCTTGCGGGTTGGGCAAGCGCAGCAGCAGGCCGACGCAGCTAAAACCCAAATCGACATTGCGCGACGCCAGTACCAGAACAACAAGTCGTTGGTGGACCAGGGCTTTATCTCGTCCACCGCACTAGAGGCTTCGGCCAGCAACCTGGCCGCGGCCCAGGCCAGTCACCTGGCTGCTGTGGCAGGGCTGGAATTGGCTCAGAAATCTTTGGCTGACACCGTCATGCACGCGCCCCTGGCCGGTCAGGTCGCGCAGCGTTTGGCTCAACCCGGTGAGCGGGTCGGCATCGACACCCGAATCCTGGAGATTGTTGACACGGGTCGGCTCGAACTCGAAGCCATGATCAGCGCCAACGATTCGGTAGATGTCCGAATTGGCCAAAGCGGCCAACTTCAAATCGAAGGATCGAGCAGAACAGTCTCGGCCAAGCTGATTCGAATCAACCCCAGTGTCCAGGCCAACAGCCGCGCCATTGTGGCCTACCTGAGCATCGGGCAGACACAGGGCTTGCGGCCTGGACTTTTTGCCCAGGGCAGTCTGACCATCGGGCGCAGAACAGGCCTGTCGGTCCCGTTGGTCGCCGTTCGCACCGACAAACCCACGCCTTATGTCCAGTTGATAGAAAACAACAAAATCGTCCATCAGCCGGTTGAACTCTCGGCCCGTGGACTGGTCGAGGGTCAGATTTTTGTGATCGTCAAGGGGTTGACTGAAAACGCCCAACTGACGGGGCCTCAGATTGGCAGCTTGCGCCCAGGAACGGCCATCAAACTCTCCACCACGGCAGGCAAATAAGCCATGTGGTTTACCCGAGTCAGCCTGAAAAATCCCGTGTTCGCCACGATGGTGATGCTGGCCATCGTTGTCCTGGGGCTGTTTTCCTACCAACGCCTGAAAGTTGACCAATTCCCCAACATCGATTTTCCCGTGGTGGTGGTCTCCACCGAATACCCGGGTGCGTCACCAGAAATTGTGGAAACCGAAGTCAGTAAAAAGATCGAAGAAGGCGTCAACTCCATCGCCGGCATCAATGCGCTGACTTCACGCAGCTATGAAGGTCAATCGGTCGTGGTGATCGAATTCCAACTGCATATCGATGGCCGCAAAGCGGCCGAAGATGTGCGTGAAAAAGTGGCGGCCCTGCGCTCCAGCCTGAGGACCGAGGTCAAAGAGTCACGTGTGCAGCGGTTTGACCCCTCCAGCC
>CAXNKH010000023.1:0-11487 GCA_964202765.1 Burkholderiales bacterium
TGGCTTCATCGATATCTTGCACCAGCTTGATGCTGATGATAGGTGCCAGGTACTCCTCATACCAATCCTGCTCGGTGGCTGGCACCAGTAGGTAGCTGGCGCCCTGGCCAGCTTGCTCTGCTGCTTGCTGGAGAATGCGCAACGCCTCACTATCGCAACGCATTTCAACCCCTTTGGCGGCATAAATCGCGCCGATTTTGGGTAGAAACTCGGCGGCCACTCGGCGCGCCACCAGCAGGCCCTCGGTCGCGTTGCACGGACTGTACTTCTGGGTCTTGGCATTGTCGGCCACCGTGACCGCCATCTCAAGGTCGCAGGGGTCGTCAACATAGACATGGCAATTGCCGTCCAAATGCTTGATGACCGGCACCTTGGCTTCGCGGCTGATGCGCTCAATCAGGCTCTTACCTCCACGCGGAATGATCACATCGACATACTGCGGCATGGTGATCAGCTGCCCCACCGCCGCCCGGTCGGTGGTCGGCACCAGTTGCACCGCATCTGCGGGTAAACCGCATTCAACCAGGGCCTGCTGCACCAGCTTGGCCAGCGCCTGATTTGACGCCAGCGCCTCCGAGCCGCCACGCAAAATACAGGCGTTACCACTTTTGATCGACAGGCTGGCGGCCTCGATCGTGACACTGGGACGGCTTTCGTAAATCATGCCAAACACACCGATCGGTACCCGCATCTGCCCGACTTGAATCCCGCTGGGCTGCTGTTTCATGCCAATAATTTCTCCAATCACATCGGGCATGGCCGCCAGCTGATCACAGCCCTGGGCCACGGTTTCGATCACGGCCGCTGTGAGCTTGAGCCGGTCAACCAGGGGCGCAACCAAACCGGCCGCCTCGGCAGCGGCAATGTCTTGGGCGTTGGATTGCTGAAGGGATGCCACGTTGGCGCGCAACAAAACCGCCATGCGTATCAGCACTGCGTTTTTGTCCGCCGTGCTGGCCTTCGCCATCAAGGCCGAAGCGGCCTTGGCTTGCACACCAAGCCTCTGCATGATTTCAACAATTGTTTTCATTGATTCCCTGGAAGGGTGGGTCCTAGGGGCCTGGACCCGTTTTTGAATTTTAGTTCCTACTCGCCGTGATTTGGCACTGGCTGCACATTTGCAGTGCCAACTGATGCAAGGCCTGCCAACCGTTGGCCGGCCAGTCGGCTTGTTTCAATCCTTTAACGATGCCATCGACTTGGTGGGCAGATTGCAACAACTGGCCCAGCACCGACGTCGTGAGCTTGGGCAGCACCCGCTCATACAGTCGCTCTTTCGCACCCCAGATCCGCTGCTCACGCAAGGCCATGGGCAAGGGGCGCCCGGCCTGGATGGCAGTTTTGATCCGGTTCAGCGACCGGATGTCTTCACTCAAGGTGTAGTGCACCAACACTTCGGATTCGCCTTCAGCTTGCAAGCCATCGAGCATGCGCTGAACTCTGGCGCTGTGCCCCCCCAGCACCGCTTCTGACAATTTAAACACGTCATAGCGCGCCACATTGAGCACCGCACTTTCCACTTGATCAAAACTCAACTCGCCCCCAGCCGTGTCGCTCCCGGCTGGGAACAACAACGCCAATTTTTGGATTTCCTGATGGGCGGCGAGCAAATTACCCTCGACCCGATCGGCAAAAAACTGCAGGGTGCGCTGCCCGGCTTCGCCGGCTGCCACGCGCTGGCCCTGCAGCGCCAACCGCTGAGCAATCCATGGTGGCAGCGCACTGCGCTCCACCGAATCGAGCTGGATCGTCACGCCCAAGCTCTCCAACGCAGAAAACCAGGCCCCTGATTTGCTCGCCTTGTCTAGCCGCGGCAACAGCACCAGGGTCAGTGTAGATTCGCTGCCCAGGGCCTGCTCGGCGAGCTGCTGCAGCGCAACGCCACCCTCCTTGCCTGGTTTTCCCGAGGGAATGCGCAGCTCTAGCAACTGCTTGTTGGCAAACAGGCTCATCGAGCCGCCATCGGCCAGCACCTCGCTCCAATCAAAATGGGCGCCGGCTACCGTATGAACGCTGCGTTCGGTAAAGCCTCGGGCCCTGGCCGTAGCGCGGATCGCGTCCGCCGCCTCCTGGATCAGCAAAGGCTCGTCACCATGCAAGGCATAGAGCGGCTTCAGATCCGTCGCCAAGTGTTGCTGAAGTCGAGACGGGGCTAGCTGCATGGTCAGCAGTTTAAGGGATGGGCCCGCTGGCTGCGCTGCCGCCTGCAAGCGAGGGCTTTACAAGGACTTCACTGCCGCCAATCGACGCAACAACTGTTGCACGAGGTCGGTTTGCATATCACGGTACAACATGGCCTCTTCGGCATCCTTGGCCAGCACGGCCGATTCGGTGAAACTGCTGTCGCGCTGTTGCGAAATTTCGGTGACAGGGATTAAGTCCTTGCCCTGGGCTGTGCGCAACTGGAATTTCAGGTGAATCCGCAATTGGAATTCACGCACTTGCCCCGCTGCCGTGGTTCCCACCACCACCTTGACGCGCCGCTCTTCAAGTACCTGCAGCACCACCTCGGCCTTGCTCGGGTCGGAACCACTGGCGAGCGCCTGCACGCCCTGGCCAAAAGAGCGCCGCAACTCAAGCGCCACCCCGGCCCCGGGACTGGGCAGAACCGCAATGGTCTTGAAGGCATAGTCGTAGGGTTGGCGCAGCCTGAAACCGCAAGCGGACAAGGTGGCCGCCACCATGCTCGCCAGGCCCATCAAGCCAATGCTGCGCCGGTTCATGGTTTCAAATAACCACATTGACCAGTCGGCCGGGCACCAGGATCACTTTCCGGGGGGCCGCGCCCTGGGCCTGTTTGACGAAAGCTTCGCTGCTGAGGGCGGCTCTTTCAATCGTCTGTCGATCCGCCGTCGCACTGACCACGATCGAGCCGCGCAGCTTGCCATTGATCTGCAACATCAACTCAATTTCATCTTGCTGCAAGGCCGCCTCATCAACCTGCGGCCAAGGTGCATCGAGCAACTCACCGAGCGCCTGGGCATAGCCCAGCTCACTCCATAGGACCTGCGTCAGGTGCGGGGTGGCCGGATACAGACAACGCAGCAAAATGCCAAAGCCCTCAACCAGCGTGATTTCGGCTGCGGCAATCACATCTTTCTCTGCGCCAGCGTCTGGCCACTTGAAATCCTCCAGGGCATTGAGCAACTTCATGGCACCCGAGACCACCGTGTTGTATTGCATGCGCTGGTAGTCGTAATCCACCTGTTTCAGAACACCATGGATTTCCAGCCGCAAGGCCTGGGCTGCTTTGGTCAGCCGCAGAGCCTGATGCCCATCATCGGCGCGACGCCCCTTGGCAAGAACCACTGATTTCCCATCCTGACTGAAGCTCAAGTCCTGGAGTAGCTTGGAGATTTGAATCCGGGCGTCAAGGCTGGGCCCAGCCAAACCAGCGAGCTTTGCGCCGAAACCCCAGACCCGACGCAAAAAACGGTAAGAACCCTCAACCGAGGTCTCGTTCCACTCCAAAGTTGCCTCAGATGGCGCGGTGAACATGGTGTAGAGCCGCGCCGTGTCGGCCCCGTATTTCTCAATCAGGTCCTGAGGATCGACACCATTGTTCTTGCTTTTGCTCATGGTGCCTACGCCTTCGTAGCTCACCTCGGTGCCTGCCGGTAAATCGCCCTTGGCTTGTTTCAGCCTGGCTGCTATCACTTTGCCGCCCGCATCGCGAACATCTTCCACGTCATTCGGCCAGAAGTATTCGATGGCGCCCTTCTCGTTCTTGCGCGAGTAAATGTGATTGAGCACCATGCCCTGAGTCAGCAGCTTGGTGAATGGCTCTCCCACCTTGATCAGGCCTAGATCGCGCATCACCTTGGTCCAAAAACGTGCGTACAGCAGATGCAAAATGGCGTGCTCTATGCCACCGATGTACTGATCCATCGGCATCCAGTAATTGGCGCCTTCTGCGACCATTTGGTCGTCATTCTTAGGGTCGCAATAACGCATGTAATACCAGGACGAATCGACGAACGTGTCCATGGTGTCGGTTTCTCGGCGTGCTGGTTTGCCGCATACCGGGCAAGTCACACCCGCATGAAAACCCTCGTGCTTGAGCAAGGGATTGCCGGACCCATCGGGCACACAATCTTGCGGCAAGACCACCGGCAGATCTTGCTCGGGCACCGGTACCGGGCCGTGTTCTGCGCAATGAATGATGGGGATCGGCGTTCCCCAATAGCGCTGCCGACTGATGCCCCAATCGCGCAAACGCCAGGTGATTTTTTTCTCGCCCAGCCCCAGCGTGCCCAGATGATGACTCACCGCATTCACGGCATCCTGATAAGACAAGCCGCTGAACGTGTCCGAGTTGACCGTGACGCCGCGTTGTTTGTCGCTGTACCAATCCTGCCAATGGTTATAGTCATATTCCAGACCATCAATCAACACCACCTCGATGATGGGCAGCCCATATTTTTTGGCAAACAAGAAATCGCGTTCATCATGGGCCGGAACACCCATGACGGCACCGTCGCCATAGCCCATCAGCACATAGTTTCCGACCCAGATTTCAATGGCTTGTCCCGACAGGGGGTGGCTGACGAACAGGCCGGTGGCCATGCCGGTTTTTTCTCGCAGCGCCAACTCGGCCTCGGTGGTCCCGCCTTTCTTACATTCTTCAATAAAGGCCGCCAGTTCGGGATTGGATTGGGCGGCGTGGCTGGCCAGCGGGTGCTCGGGCGCCACCGCGCAGAAAGTCACGCCCATGATGGTGTCGGCCCGGGTGGTAAACACATACATGCGGCCGTCATCGATCAGCCCGCCCAAGCTGCTCCGAATGGTGTGGGTGAAAGCAAAGCGCACACCCTCGCTCTTGCCAATCCAGTTTTCCTGCATCAGCTTGACGCGCTCAGGCCAGCCCGGCAGGCCGTTCTGTACCTGCTCCAGCAATTCTTCTGCGTACGCACTGATTTTGAGGTAGTAGCCGGGGATCTCCCGTTTCTCCACCGTCGCGCCAGTACGCCAACCCTTGCCATCAATCACCTGTTCGTTGGCCAGAACGGTCTGGTCTTCAGGGTCCCAGTTGACGACTTGGGTCTTGCGGTAGGCCAGGCCCTTGTCCAGCATTTTGAGGAACAACCACTGGTTCCATTTGTAATAGCTGGGGTCACAGGTGGCGACTTCACGGCTCCAGTCGATGGCCAACCCCATGGCCTGCATCTGCTTTTTCATGTAAGCGATGTTGTCAAACGTCCACTTCGCTGGCGGCACCCCATTTTTCAATGCCGCATTTTCCGCCGGCAGACCAAAAGCGTCCCAACCCATGGGCATCAGAACGTTATAGCCCTTCATGCGCAGCTGGCGCGTGAGCATGTCGTTGATGGTGTAGTTGCGAACATGGCCCATGTGCAGCTTGCCGCTGGGATAGGGCAGCATGGAGCAGGCGTAGAATTTCTTTTTGGAAGTGTCCTCTAGCACCCGGTAGGCATCACGGGAAGTCCAGTGACCCTGGGCAGCTTGCTCGACCTCGAGGGGGTTGTATTTTTCTTGCATGGCGAGATCAGATGCGGCGGAAGTAACGCAGGGGGTTGATTCTAGGGTTTGTCGCTAGCGACTTGTCTGGGATCGGTCACAAAACCAATCCGGCTCAGTCCTTCGGCCCGGGCCCAGCCCATGACATTGAGCACCCGACCATAGGGTACGGCGGTATCGGCACGGATCTGGACTTCAGTTTCCGGATCGTGTGCGGCAGCCGCCTGCAACACGGGGCGCAAGGCCTCAGGCGCGATCGGTCGGTCGTCCAGAAAGATCTGCCCGCTGGCATCGACCACCAGCAACACCTGGCTGAGCGCCTCAGCCGGCTGGGCGCCTTCGGCCTGCGGCAAGTTCAAGCGGATGCTGCTGCTCAGCAACGGGGCGGTCAGGATGAAAATAACCACCAGCACCAGCATCACATCGACCAGCGGCGTCATATTGATGTCGCTCATCGGTGGGGTGCCGGTCTGGCGTTCGAGACGACCAAAAGACATCTGGATTGTTCTTTGAATTTAGGGGCGCGCCATCACCGCCGCTGCTGACCGTGGGCTGCTCGCGTCCACAGTCGCAAACAAGTCCCTCAGATCTCGGGCAAAGCCCTCCAGCAGGCTCTCGATGCGCCCAATATGGCGGCCAAACACGTTGAAGGCCAACACGGCCGGAATGGCCACGACCAAGCCAGCAGCGGTCATGATCAAGGCCTCGCCCACGGGGCCGGAAATTTTATCGATGCTAATTTGGCCGGCGCCTGCAATGGCGATCAGTGCGTGATAAATGCCCCACACCGTTCCCAGCAGACCGACGAAGGGCGCGGTAGAACCCACGGTCGCCAGCAAAACCTGTCCAAACTGAAGTTTGTGCAAAACCAGCTGCAATGCATCGCGCAGGCCCCGGGTCAATTGATGGGATCGCTCGCCGGCTGCGGCCAAAGTCCCCCCGGTTTCCACCTTGATGGCCAACAGCAAGGGCAGCACCATGGCCTCACGATCAAATGCCAGCAACTTCTGTTGAGCCTGATCCATCGATTCTGACTGCCAAAAAGCCGCAGTACAGCGCGCCACGTCAGCCGTGACCCGGTGCAACAACCAGCTTTTCCAGACGATCACCACCCAGCTACCGACCGACATGGCCAGCAAGACCAGTGTCACCAGTTTGCTGATGCCGTCTGCCTGGGTCCAAATTCCGGGAAACGTCATTTCAGATTAAGCACATCAAACATGTCGAACAGGCCGGTCTTTTTGTCAGCCAGGAAGCGCACCGCCCGCAAGCTGCCCTGGGCATAGGTCAGCCTGCTGGCAGATTTGTGACTGATTTCGATGCGCTCACCCGTCCCCGCAAACAGCACAGTATGGTCACCCACGATGTCACCCCCGCGAATCGTGGCAAAGCCAATGCTTGAGGGGTCACGCTCGCCCGTGACGCCTTCGCGCGCATAAACGGCACAGCTTTTCAAATCCCGACCCAGTGCATCAGCAATCACTTCACCCATCTTGAGGGCCGTGCCCGAAGGGGCATCCACTTTGTGCCGATGATGCGCCTCGATGATCTCAATGTCATAGCCGGTCGCCAAGGCCTTGGCCGCCATTTCCAGTAATTTGAATGTGACGTTCATGCCCACACTCATATTCGGGGCCATCATGACGGCAATATCCTTGGCGGCTTCCGAGATTTCGGCTTTCTGGGCATCACTGAAGCCGGTGGTTCCAATCACCAGGTTCACGCCGAGCTGACGACACAGCCTCAAATGCGCCAAAGTGCCTTCCGGACGGGTGAAGTCAATCAGAACCCAGGAGTTTTTCAGCCCTTCGTTGAGGTCTGCTGTGATGGCAACGCCACAGGCATGGCCCAAAAACGCGGTCGCATCATTACCGATCAAAGGGCTGGCCGGCACCTCCAGTGCGCCAGACAACTGACAATCGTCAGCCAGCGTGACGGCTTCGATCAGCATCCGACCCATCCTGCCGGAGGAACCCGCAATAGCAACTTTGATGGGAGTAGTCATGCTGTGGCTTAAAAAGAATCAACGCCCTGCCGGCTCCAGCGGGGGGTAGCTGGTTGGTGCAGGGGCCGCGGCTGTTGGCGCTGCCTTCGCAAAGGGCGGCGGGAAGTTTTTCAGGCTTTCTTCTGTGGCCTGCAATTGCGGCACTTTACCCAGCTTGCGCCCGGAATCCAGGCTGGCCACAAACTCCACTTCGCTCGGAAGTTCGTCGGCAACAACCCGTTCCAGTACGTCGCCTTTAAAGACAACGGTGACCCGCCGCTCTTGCGGGGCCATCCCCTGGCGGCGAATGGTGAACACATAGTCCCACCGATCCCCGTGGAAGACACTGGCCAACAAGGGCGTACCCAGAATACTGCGGACCTGCAAGCGGTTCATTCCAACCACCAAGGCTGCGGCTTGCTCCTTGGACACAAAATTGCCCTGGACAATGTCCATCTTGTAGGGCGTCACCGCAGACGTCCAACTCTGGCAGGCGAGCAGACTCAAACTCGAAGCAATAAGCAGGCTCCAACGGACAATGCGGAGATAGGGGACAGTCATGGTTTCAGATGTAACGATATGATCGGCTCATTGTAGCGGCACGGCCGCCCCAGGACAGCTGCCATCAGCAGAGGAAAGACCGCCATGGCCAATAGCGACGAGCTCAAAAATACAGGCCTGAAAGCCACTTTGCCCAGACTGAAGATTCTGGAAATTTTCCATAAAGGGAAACACCGTCATTTGAGCGCAGAGGATGTTTTCCGCGTACTGCCGGAGGTTGGCTCCGAGGTTGGACTGGCTACTGTGTACCGGGTATTAACCCAGTTTGAACAGGCCGGCATCCTGAGTCGCAGCCATTTCGAAGGCGGCAAGGCCGTTTACGAACTCAACGAGGGGCAGCATCACGATCACCTGGTGTGTCTGGATTGTGGCAAGGTTGAGGAGTTCTACGATGCCGAGATTGAACGCCGCCAGCAGGCCGTGGCCCTGGCCAAGGGATTCACCATCGCCGATCATGCGCTAAGCCTTTACGCCCACTGCAGCAAAAATCCCTGCCCCAATCGACCCAAGCCCTGATGACTAATCCGGGCCGCTCTGGTTCATGGCTTTGCGGTGCCGTTCGATGAATTCCTGATAGGTATCAATGCCCCGGAACTGCAAAATGGTGTTGCGCACCGCCGCTTCGACCAGGACCGCCAAGTTGCGCCCGGCTGCGACCTGAATCACCACTTTACGCACGGGAATGCCAAGAACGTCCTCGGTCAGGGGGGCCGATGGAATGCGCTCGTAATCACGCTCAAGGGTCTCAGTTCGAACCAGGTGCACGATGAGCCGCAATCGCATTTTTCGCCGTACTGCGTTTTCACCAAAAATGGCTCGAATGTCGAGCAGGCCAATGCCGCGCACCTCTAACAAGTTCTGCAGGAGCTCCGGGTAACGCCCTTCAATCGTGGTCTGGTTGATGCGAAACAACTCGACGGCATCGTCAGCCACCAGGCCATTGCCACGGGAAACCAACTCCAGCCCAAGCTCGCTCTTGCCGATGCCAGACTCCCCAGTGATCATGACCCCCAACCCAAGAATGTCCATGAAGACACCGTGCATCGAAGTTCGATCCGCAAAGTGCCGCGACAGGTAAGCACGCAACACGTCAATCACCAGGGCTGGCGACTCCTGTGTCAAGAACATCGGAATCTGGGCCTTCTCACACATTCCAATCAACTCTGCTGGGGCGGCCTGCCCTTCGGCCAGCACCAGCACGGGCGGCTCCAGCGTCATGATGCGTGAAATCCGACGCGAACAATCCTCTGGCGTTGAATTGCTGAGATAGGCCACCTCACGCTCACCCAGAATCTGAACCCGATAGGGGTGAATGTAATTAAGGTAACCCACCAAATCAGCACCGGAGCGCGCGGCACGCACCGCAACCTCATCAAACCGGCGCTCCAATGCAGCCCTGCCAGCGACCCACTCCCACTTGAGCGAACTGCTGAAGTGTTGAAACAAGGCCTGGGCGCTGACTGCTTTGGGCTTCATTTCAATCCAAATCGTTGCGTCGCCATCAAGCCTGTTGCGTCGAATGCCATTTGACAATCAGGCTATGTAATTCGTGGGCATCGGTACTGGTCTTGATTTTTTCCCGCAACTCGACATCGCTCAAAAGCTCTGCAATCTCCGACAGAATTTCGAGATGTTTTTGCGTTGCCGCTTCGGGAACCAGCAAAAAAATCAGCAAGTTGACGGTCTGTTCATCGGGCGCATCAAAACCAATGGGGTTGGCCAACAAGAACGCTGCAGCCAGCGGGGATTTGAGTCCCTTGATTCGCCCGTGCGGAATGGCAACACCATGACCCAGGCCGGTCGAGCCCAAGCGTTCTCGTGCAAACAGACTGTCGGTAACGCCAGCACGGTTCAATCCATGCAGATTTTCAAAAAGCAGGCCCGCTTCTTCAAAAGCTCTTTTTTTGCTTGTGACTTCAACGTGCACAAGCACTTGGGCCGGCGGCAGGATGGATGAGAGTCGATTCATGATGAAGACGCAGATTATGCACCGCGTGTCATTTAATCAAAAAACTGCCCGGGCCATCGGGCGGCTAGTTACTCCCTGAAACACGGCCTCACATCAGTCGTTTGGCAGGCTCGTGGCTGCGCTCCTGAAGTCGCCCCTTGTATCGAACGACCTGACGATCGAGCTTGTCCATCAATTCATCAACGGCCGCATAGAGATCAGCATGGGTGCTTTCAGCAAACAGGTCGTTACCCTTGACGTGAATATTGCATTCAATATGCTGTCTTCGCTCCTTTTCCTTGTGGTTGTCAACTGTCATCAGTACCTTGATATCGATCACTTGGTCAAAATGCCGGTGAATCCGATCCAACTTGGTCTCAACATAACTGCGCAGGGCAGGGGTAACTTCGAGGTGGTGACCGCTGATCGTCAAATTCATAAATAAACTCCTGTTGCTCTGGAAGTTGAAAACTACCCGCGTTGCACGGGCAATGGGCAATCCAACCTTTAAAAAATACTACCCACGAATTCACTATGCGCCTGGCCGCTGAAAAAATCAATCCTCTCCGTCAATAAACTTGTGAGACGGGCCTTCAGCCCTGTCCCCAACTGAAATAAAAATCCACGATCCACACTTGCCTTGAGCCCTGAGCAAACTATCCCGACCAAATTGATCAAACCCGAACAGACTGTCAAAGCATTGATTCTGATGGGCGGGGGCGCCCGATCGGCTTACCAGGTCGAGGGTTTGCAAGCCCTGGTTCCTTTGGGTGAGCAAGATGCCTATGCGAACAAGAAGATCTCCTGACTTTTTTGATAGGTCTTAGTGAGCTGCTGATGCGATAATCCGCCACCCTTGTAAAATCACCCCATCTTTTTTCGAACACTCGAAATCTGAACTCGTAAATCAGCCATGCTCAATATTTTCACGTTGGTCAATGGTCGTCTGTTCCAGGAAGAAATCGAGTCGTTGGAGGAGTTGTCCAAATTCCAACCGATCTGGGTTGACCTGGTGTCTCCCACGCTCGAAGAAAAGCGATGGGTCAAGCAGTATTACGGCCTGTCCATCCCCGAAGACGCGATGGACGAGGACATTGAAGAGTCGGCTCGTTTTTACGAAGAAGACAATGGCGACCTGCATATCCGCAGCGACTTTCTGATCGCCGATGAGGAAAAACCCCGCACCGTTCGGGTGGCTTTTATCCTTAACCTGGTGAACGACGAACTCAAGAGCAAGGGCATTCTGTTCTCGATTCACGATGAGGACAGCCCGGTCTTTCGTCTGTTGCGTATGCGGGCCCGGCGTGCGCCAGGCTTGATTGAGGATGCCAGGGAAGTTCTGCTCAAGCTGTTCGATGCCGATGCCGAATACTCTGCCGACACACTCGAAGGCATTTACGATTATCTGGAAAAAATCAGCACCAAGGTGCTCTCAGGTGACATGACCGATGCCCTGGCCAGTGAAGTGCTGGGTGAGATTGCGCTCCAGGAAGACTTGAACGGACGGATCCGGCGC
>CAXNKH010000024.1:0-11343 GCA_964202765.1 Burkholderiales bacterium
CACCTTGTCGCCGTGGCTCATCCAGGCGTTCAGCATGCCGTGGCCCTCAAGCGTGGTGAAGTCGGCAATGTCTTTGAGCAACGCGCTGTGGCCATGGGCGCGAACAGCGGCAAAACCAAATTCGCGTTTGTGCCCGGCTTCGACCTTGCCGCCGAGCTGCTGCGCCATGGTCTGCATGCCGTAGCAGATGCCCAGCACCGGAACGTCGAGCTCAAACACGGCCGCAGGTGCTTTGTCGGTGCTGTCTTCATAGACGCTGGCGTGGCTGCCCGACAGGATGATGCCCTTCAATGAGCCATCCTTGGCGTAGTCGCGAATCCAGGTGTTGCTCACAGCGCAGGAATGGACTTCGCAGTACACATGGGCTTCACGCACGCGGCGGGCAATCAGCTGGGTAACCTGAGATCCAAAATCAAGAATAAGGATTTTTTGATGCATGTCTCTAATCAGTTGGGCACAGGACTTGCTCACAACGCGTCGGTGCGGTTCTGTCCCACAAAGTCTCAATCGGCGCGGTAGTTCGGCGCTTCCTTGGTGATCTGCACATCGTGCACGTGGCTTTCCCGGATACCGGCCGTCGTAATTTCAACAAACTCGGCCTGTTCTTGCATCTGTTCAAGCGTGGCGCAACCGCAGTAACCCATGCTGGCACGAACGCCACCGGCCATTTGGTAGATGATGGAAACCATCGATCCTTTGTACGGCACCCTGCCTTCGATGCCCTCGGGAACCAGCTTGTCGGCATTGGGGTTGCCCGTGCTCGACTCCTGAAAATAACGGTCTGCACTGCCCTGCTGCATGGCACCAATACTGCCCATGCCGCGGTAACTTTTGTAGCTGCGACCCTGGTACAGAACGATTTCACCGGGTGCTTCTTCGGTACCGGCAAACATGCCCCCCATCATGACCGAATGGGCGCCTGCGGCGATGGCCTTGGCTATGTCGCCGCTGTAACGGATTCCACCATCGGCGATCAGTGGAATGCCGCTGCCCTTGAGCGCCTTTGCCACATTGTCAATCGCCATGATTTGCGGGACGCCGACCCCGGCCACAATCCGCGTAGTGCAAATCGATCCCGGACCGATACCGACCTTCACGGCATCAGCACCGGCCTCGGCCAAAGCCAGGGCGGCAGCACCGGTGGCGATATTGCCGCCGATCACTTCGATCTGGGGATAGTTCTTCTTGACCCAGCGCACGCGCTCGATCACACCGTGGCTATGGCCGTGCGCCGTGTCCACCACAATCGCATCAACCCCGGCACGTACCAGCGCTTCAACTCGCTCTTCGGTACCTTCTCCCACCCCAACCGCAGCACCCACGCGCAGCTTGCCTTGGGCGTCGCGGGCAGCGTTGGGGAAACTGGTTTGCTTGGTGATGTCTTTGACGGTGATCAGCCCCTTGAGCTCAAAGCTGTTGTTGACCACCAGCAAGCGCTCTAACTTGTGCTTGTTAAGCAGGGCTTTGGCCTCGAGCAAAGTGGTTCCGTCTGGCACGGTAATGAGCTTGTCGCGCGGCGTCATAATCTGGCTGACTGCCAAGTCATAGCGGGTTTCAAAACGCAAATCTCGGCCCGTCACCAAGCCAACCACTTTGCCAGCATCGCAGACGGGAAAGCCCGATACGCCGAGCTGCTCGGACAGAGCGATCACCTGGCGCACGGTGTGGTTGGGCGTGATGACGACCGGATCGCGTAGAACACCAGATTCGTAACGCTTGACTTTGGCGACTTGAGCCGCTTGCTCGGCCGCAGTCAGGTTTTTGTGAACGATGCCAATACCGCCTTCCTGGGCAATGGCAATGGCCAGCCTAGCCTCAGTCACGGTGTCCATGGCAGCAGACACCAGCGGTAGGTTCAATGTGATGTTGCGGGAAAAACGAGTCGCAAGTGAGGTGTCCTTGGGCAGGACTTGGGAGAATGCTGGCACCAACAAAACATCGTCGAAGGTGAGCGCTTTTCCGAGTAGGCGCATTTCAAAGCTCCAAATCGTGCATTGTACCCGCGCGCACGCTACACTGAGGTCATGCGTGGGCTTCGATCTTTTCTTTGGGGCGCCCTGCTCTGCCTAGGGAGCCTGTCGGCGGTTGCACAGTGGCAGTGGCTAGACCAGAATGGTCGCCACGTCTATAGCGACCGGCCGCCGCCGCCAGAAATCCCCCAAAAAAGTATCGTGCGCCAGGCTGGGACAACACGCCCCAAAGCAGTCCCGACGCCAAGCGCCAGCAGGGAAGCTGGACCTTCAGGATCTTCAACCCTGCCTCAGGGCCTTGCGCCAGTCACTGCTGCGGCGGTGGCCGAGAAAGATCTAAAAACCATTGAGACAGCTCGGCTACTCAAAGAAACCGAAAGCAGCAAACACAAGGCTGAGCAAGACAAGGTCAACCAGATTCGAGCCGAGAACTGCCAACGGGCCCAACGCGGCACCTTAAGTTACACCTCGGGTGCCCGAATCTTCATCATCAACCCGCAAGGTGAGCGCGAAGTGCTCGATGATGCAAGCCGTGACGTCGAACTGCAACGACTGCAAAGCATCATCCAGGCAGATTGCTCCTGGTTTCAATAACCGGCTTTGGCACCAGCTCTTTTTTTTGCAAACAGCCCCGTCGTCTTGGCACCCTGCTGAACAAAACGTTCACGTCGCGCCACTTTCGGGTCAACCTTCAAGGGCCTGTAAATCTCCACCCGGTCCAAGTCTCTGAGGATATGACTGAGCTGGGTTTTTCGACCCCAAACGCCTATGCTGGCGAGTTCGAGTTCGCTCAGCCTCTGCATCAGACCACTGGACTGCAAAGCTTGCAACACCGAACTGTGGTCGGCCAGGCTCAAATTAATTTCTTCGACCTGGCGTGCACTGGGTGAATACAAGACGTTGACCTGAATCATCAGTTTAGTCCACGTAAACCTGTTGCGCCCGTTTGACAAAGGCATCGATCAAGCTGGCTGCGATTTTGTCAAATACCGGCCCCACCAGTTTGGACAAAATCGCATTGTCAAAACCATAGTGCAGTTCAAGCTCAACCCGACAAGCACGTTGGCTTGCATCGGTCATCGGTTTAAAGCGCCAGACCCCATCCAAGCGTGAAAACGGGCCCTTGACCAGCTTCATCGTGACCTGTCGGCCCGGTACATGTTGGTTTTGTGTTGTGAATGTCTGGTGTATTCCACTGAAGCGAATGCCGATTTCAGCCATCATGCCGTCTTCGTCGCCACTGATGACCCGCGCCTGCCCACACCAGGGAAGGAATTGAGGATAGTGGGCCACATCGGTCACCAACGAAAACATTTCATCGGCGCTGTACCAGATCAGGACGGACTTCTTTACGGTTTTCATAGAATACACAGTTGCGACGATTGTAGACAACCCTCTCTGGACCCATGGCCAAAAAACCTGAACCTGCTGGAAAACTTTCCCGGATAGCTGATAACAAAAAAGCCATCTTTAATTACTTCATTGAAGAGCGCTTCGAGGCCGGCATGGTGCTGCAAGGCTGGGAAATTAAATCCCTGCGCGAAGGCAAGGTCCAGTTAACCGATGGCTATGTGGTGATCCGCAATGGCGAACTGTTCTTGATCGGCTGCCAGATCAACCCCCTGAATTCGGCCTCCACCCACATCAGTCCGGACTCGGTGAGAACCAAAAAACTGCTGCTGCGCAAAGAAGAAATTAAGCGTTTGATTGTCAAAGTGGAACAAAAAGGCTACACCTTAGTGCCATTGAATCTGCATTGGAAAAATGGCAAAGTGAAGTGCGAGATTGCGCTGGCCAAAGGCAAAGCCGAACACGACAAGCGTGACACGATCAAGGACCGGGAAGGCAAGCGCGAAGTCGAACGCGCCATGAAGAGTCGGCAGCGTTAAATCAAATTTCTCAGAGGATGGTCCGCGGGGGACCATGGGGATTCAAAAAATGGCAGAACCATCTCCGGCCTGACGTCTTCGATCCGCGCAGGCTGCCATTTCGGCTGGTTGTCCTTGTCCACCGCAAGCGCCCGTATTCCCTCCATGGTTTCGCTGTTCACACCGAATCGCCCCAGATGACGGGTGTTGAAACAGTGGCGCACCATGTCCCGCTCCATTCTCAAATCTTCGCCCAGACCCATGTCTCGGGCACGCCGAATTTGCGCCAGCGTCACCGCCAGCATCAAGGGTGAGGCACGGCGCAGCTGGGTGGCTGTTTGCTGCGCCCATTCGGAACGACTCGCTTCCAGGGCGGCGATGATGGCGCTCACGCTGGCGAGCGAAAAAATGGCATCGATTTCGGCCTGGGCTGATGGCAGCGTTGCACAGGCGCTGCTGACGTGGCGCTGTCTCCAGCCTGACAGGCTGCTGGCCTGCGCCAAGTCCAGTGAGGTCAATTCTTCCCAGGCCAAGCCCAGTTGCGCCGAGTCCAGCATGACATCGGCCAGCTTTAGACCCATGGCCTGCTGCGGACTGATCAGCGCGCCACTCAAGGCCAGCCATTCGCCACTGGCACCCGGGCAGCGGCCCAGGAAATAACCACCGCCCACGTCAGGGAACAAACCAATATGGGTCTCGGGCATGGCCATCTTGGTCCGCTCGGTAACGATGCGCAAATGCGCCCCTTGGCTGATGCCCATGCCTCCCCCCATCACGATGCCGTCCATGAAGGCAAGATAAGGCTTGGGGTAGTGATGGATCAAATGATTGAGGCTGTATTCCTCGGTGAAAAAATCTTCCAACTGGGCGTCTGAGTTGCGCACGGCCTGGTAGAAAAAACGAATATCGCCACCAGCGCAAAAAGTACCAAACGGAGTGACTTCGCCGCTGACTTTATTCCGGCTACTGCCTCGGATGGCGACCAGTTTGACTTGCGGTAGCGCTTGCCAGCTGCGCAGAATCCGACTCAATTCACGAATCATCGGTAACGACAAGGCATTCAGAGCTTGGGGTCGGCTCAAGGTGATCAAGCCGGCTTGACCCCGAATTTCACTGTGAATATCAGTCATACTCTAGGTTTAAATAATTGGGCTGAGTCGATTTGGGCTCGCTCGCGCCAACCCCATAATTCATTGGCGATCAAGGCGAGCAGAACCATGGAGCCACCGTACAGAACCTGGGCGCTGGGTACTTCATTTGCGCCAAGCCAAGCCCACAGAATACCGAAAATAATTTCCAACAACGCCAACAAAGAAATTTCTGGCGCTTTCAGAATCCGGGCGCAAATGACCGACAGGCTGCAGGGAATCGCCAGTTGAAACAGACCCAGCAAGGCCAGCCATGTGATGTCAGCTGCGCTGGCGCGCAAGGGAAAGGCCAGCGGCAACGTCAGCAGGCTGGAAATAACGGCCCCCAGCAATACTGCAGGGACCAGGTCAATGGTCTGACCATGACTCTGACTGCGTTGCACCACGGTCCAGTTAAAGGCCGCTGCGATCGGAACGCATAAAGCGACCAGAGAACCTAACAGCGCTGAGCTCTGTCCGAATTGAAGCTGTGAACTGAACATCCAGGCCACGCCCAGACCCGCTATGGCAATGGCAAGCCAGGTTCGCAAGACAATGCGTTGCCCCGTAAAGATGCGGGCCACCAAAGCCGTCAACAAAGGACCCAGCGCCAGCGTGACCAACACATTGGCCACGCTGGTGAGCAGCAAGGCCAGCATGAAAGCGGTGAACATGATGCTCCAGCACACGCCTGAACCCCAGAAAGCCATTTGGGCCCAAGGCATTCGCCTAAAAACAGCAGGCCCTTGCCAAAGTGGCAGGATCACCAGCAAGGAAAGCGCCGTGAAAAAGCTGCGCCAGAACGTGACCTCAAAGCTGTGGGCCTGCGAGATCTGACGCGTCACCACACCAGCAATCGACCACAACAAAGGGACCAAGACCATCACCGCGACAGCTTGGCCATGACTCAATCTCATGAGCATTAAAGTAGCTCGGCCGAACTGGTTCAGCGACCGGCTCGTTTGCGCTCGCTCTCAGTTAGGTGGCGCTTGCGCAGGCGAATTGATTTGGGTGTGATTTCGACCAGCTCGTCGTCTTCAATGAATTCAACACCGTACTCTAGCGTGCATTCAATCGGGGGGGTGATCTTGATCGCATCTTCCTTGCCGCTGACACGGAAATTGGTCAGCTGCTTGGTGCGCGTGGCGTTGACTACCAGATCGTTGTCGCGGCTGTGGATACCGACAATCATTCCCTCGTACACCGGGTCATTGGCACGCACGAACATGCGTCCACGGTCATCGAGCTTGCCCAGCGCATAGGTGAAGATTTCACCCGCATCCATGGAAATCAAAACGCCGTTTTTACGACCACCAATGTCGCCCTTGTGCGGCTCGTAACCATCGAAAATGTTGGCGATCAGGCCGGAACCACGCGTCAGGTTCAGGAATTCGTTGGTGAAGCCGATCAGACCACGCGCCGGGATGCGGTACTCAAGGCGAACCCGACCCCGGCCGTCCGGCTCCATATTGACCAGGTCGCCCTTGCGCTCACCCAGAGCCTGCATCACGCCGCCCTGGTGTTGCTCTTCGATGTCGGCGGTCGCCAGTTCGATCGGCTCGTACTTCTCGCCGTTCACCTCTTTCATTACGACGCGCGGTTTGGACACCGCCAGTTCGAAACCTTCGCGACGCATGTTTTCCAGCAAGATGGTCAGATGCAATTCGCCACGACCCATGACTTCGAAGATACCTTCTTCGTCGGTTTCTTTGACGCGCAAGGCCACGTTGTGTTGCAGTTCTTTTTGCAGTCGATCCCAGATCTGGCGGCTGGTGACGTACTTGCCTTCACGACCGGCCAGCGGGCTGGTGTTGACGCAAAAATTCATGGTCAAGGTCGGTTCATCAACCTTGAGCATGGGCAGCGGCATCGGATTAATCGGGTCGGTGATGGTCACGCCAATGCCGACGTCCGTCAGGCCGTTGATCAGAACGATTTCTCCGGGGCCCGCTTCCGTGGCCTGCATCCGTTCCAGGCCCTGGAATGTCAAGACCTGGTTGACGCGACCTTTGATGGGCTTTCCATCTAAGCCTTCCATCACCACCACATCCATCATGGGCTTGATCGTTCCCTGACTGATGCGTCCCACACCGATGCGTCCGACAAAGGTCGAAAAGTCAAGAGCGGAAATTTGTAATTGCAGCGGCGCTGCAGGATCGCCTTTTTGAGCTGGCACATGATCCAGTACGGTATTGAACAGGGCAGACATATCGGGGCCCCATTGCTCACCCGGTTCGCCTTCTTCCATCGATGACCAACCGTTGATGCCCGAAGCGTAGACCACAGGAAAATCCAGCTGCTCATCAGTGGCACCAAGTTTGTCAAACAAATCAAACGCAGCGTTGACCACATAGTCGGGTCTGGCACCGGGCTTGTCCACTTTGTTCACCACCAAAATAGGTTTCAAGCCCAACGCCAGCGCTTTCTTGGTCACAAAACGAGTCTGGGGCATGGGGCCTTCCTGCGCATCGATCAGCAGCACGACACCATCAACCATACTGAGCGCACGTTCCACTTCGCCACCGAAGTCGGCGTGTCCTGGGGTGTCAACGATGTTGATGTGGGTTTCTTGCCAAGTGACAGCGCAGTTCTTGGCCAGAATCGTGATGCCACGCTCTTTTTCGATGGCGTTGTTGTCCATCACGGTGTCAACCACTTTTTCGTGTTCGGCGAAGGTTCCGGATTGCCGCAGCAATTGGTCGACCATGGTGGTTTTTCCGTGGTCAACGTGGGCGATGATGGCGATATTGCGGATTTGTTTAATGCTCATGGTTTACTTTCTCTTAAATCTATTTCACTAAAGACTGTTGCATCAAAGATTGTTCAACCTCTGGCGGACTCAACAGCCTCCCCGGTATAAGTTCACCGGCCTTGATATGGGCACTGCCTAAAAAGGCTGGCACTGTTCCACTTTTAGGGCCAAATACGGCAACTGCGCTCGCATCGGGCCAATCTCCACGTCGCCGGACACCACTGATGAATCGTCCCGCATTGTCACTGTCGAGTGTGACCGTCTGGTGCCCAGGCAACAAAGCCTGAACCGGCAGCAGACAAGCCAGGCGTTCTTCCTCGCTTAAGGCTTGCAGTTGCTCAATCGTCAGACATTGCGACAATTCAAACGGGCCAGTTGCCGTACGCCGTAAACTCGTCAAATGAGCGCCACAACCCAGCGCTTCACCGATATCTTCAGCCAGGGTCCGGATGTAGGTTCCCTTGCTGCATCTGACCTTTAATTCCAACGCGGGTGCGCCTGGTTCATCCAGGTCCAGCGCCACATTCAGCTCAAGAATTGAGATTGAACGTGGCTCGCGTTCAATCTCAATGCCGACCCTGGCATATTCATACAAGGGCTTGCCGTCTTTTTTCAAAGCACTGTACATCGGTGGGGTTTGCTCTATCTTCCCCCTGAAACCTTGCGCTACAGCCTGCAACTGTGACTCGCTCACATTAACATCGCGCTGCAAAATCACTTCGCCTTCGACATCGCCGGTACGGGTTTGAATGCCCAAACGAGCCCGTGCCGCATAAGATTTATCGGCATCCAGATGCAATTGACTAAATTTGGTTGCCGCGCCGAAGCACAACGGCAAAATACCGGTGGCTAGCGGATCGAGAGTACCGGTATGTCCAGCTTTCTCGGCCCGCAGCAACCATTTGACTTTCTGCAAAGCATCGTTACTGGACAAGCCCCGTGGTTTGTCCAGCAACAGCACCCCATGCACGGGGCGCCTGGCAACCCGTGCACGTGGCGCATTCATCGTGTTATTCCTCGTTCTTGGAGCGCGAAGCAATCGCCTGCGCAATCAAGGCGTTCATATCGGAAGCACGTTCGGTGGTGCGATCAAACTGGAAATGCAAGGTTGGCACTGTATGAATATGCAGTCGCTTAAACAACCCGGCACGTAAAAAACCTGCCGCCTGGTTCAAGCCCTCTGCACACTGGACAGGATCTCCATTCATCAAACTAAAAAATACTTTGGCATGGGCGTAATCTGGCGTCACTTCGACCGCCTGTATCGTCACCATTCCAACCCGCGGGTCTTTCAACTCGCGCGCGATCAACTCGGTCAGATCACGTTGAATCTGATCGGCAACACGAAAGCCACGATTGGGAGTGGAAGACTTTTTACGCACGATCAAAGTGTCCGGGCGATTTCCTTGATTTCAAAGAACTCGAGCACGTCATTCTCCTGAATGTCGTTGTAGTTTTTGAGGTTCAAGCCGCACTCGAAACTTTCCTTGACTTCTCTGACGTCATCCTTGAAACGCTTGAGCGATTCAAGTTCGCCCGTGAAGATGACCACGTTTTCGCGCAACAGGCGAACTCTGGCCGCGCGACGCACCACACCGGCAGTGACCATACATCCGGCAATCGAGCCGATCTTGCTGACTTTGAACACCTGACGAATCTCGGCGGTACCGATAACTTCTTCCTTCTTGTCGGGCGTCAACATGCCCGACATGGCGGCTTTCAACTCGTCGACTGCGTCATAAATAATGTTGTAGTAGCGAACGTCGACGCCGTTGTTCTCGGCCAGCTTGCGCGCGCCGGCATCGGCCCGGGTATTGAAGCCAATGATCAAGGCCTTGGAGGCAATGGCCAAATTGATATCGGATTCACTGATGCCACCCACAGCGGAATAAACCAACTGGACTTTGACCTCGTCGGTCGACAACTTGAGCAGGGACTGGGCCAATGCCTCCTGGGAACCTTGTACATCGGCCTTGATGATGATGGGGACCATCTTGACCTCGCCCGCAGTCATGTCGGTAAACATGTTTTCCAGCTTGGCTGCCTGCTGCTTGGACAATTTGGTATTGCGGAATTTTCCAGCACGGTAAGTGGCAATCTCACGGACCCGGCGCTCATCGGTCATCACCATGAATTCATCGCCGGCCTGGGGCACTTCGGTCAAGCCCTGGATTTCAACCGGGATCGAGGGGCCAGCCGATTTAATCGACATGCCATTCTCATCGAGCATGGCGCGTACCCGGCCGTAGGTCGAGCCCGCCAGCACCACATCGCCAGTCTTCAAAGTACCCGATTGGACCAGCACCGTGGCCACCGGTCCCCGACCCTTGTCAAGTCGGGCTTCAATCACCAGACCCTTGGCCATCGCATCAACTGGCGCCTTGAGTTCGAGCACTTCAGCCTGCAACAACACTTGTTCGAGCAAGTCGTCGATACCTTGTCCCGTCTTGGCCGAAACAACGACAAAAGGCGATGAACCACCGAACTCTTCAGGAATCACCTCTTCGACCACCAACTCGGTTTTCACACGTTCTGGATTGGAGCCGGGCTTGTCAATCTTGTTGATCGCGACCACGATCGGCACACCCGCCGCTTTGGCATGTTTGATGGCTTCTTGGGTTTGCGGCATGACGCCGTCATCAGCGGCCACCACCAGAATCACGATATCGGTGGCTTTGGCGCCGCGGGCCCGCATGGCCGTGAAAGCTTCGTGACCAGGCGTGTCCAGGAACGAAATCATGCCGCGCGGTGTTTCCACATGGTAAGCCCCGATGTGCTGGGTGATACCCCCGGCTTCGCCCGAGGCGACCTTGGCGCGGCGAATGTAGTCGAGCAAGGAGGTCTTGCCGTGGTCAACGTGACCCATGACGGTCACCACTGGCGCTCTTGGCAGAGCCTCAGACTGCTGCTGTGACGCTTCGTCCACGGTGAACGCTTCTGGATCGTCAAGTGCAGCCACAACCGCCTTGTGCCCCAGTTCTTCGACCACAATCATCGCCGTATCTTGATCTAGCGGCTGATTGATCGTCACCATCAGACCCATGGTCATCAAGCGTTTGATGACCTCGGAAGCCTTGACCGCCATTTTGTGCGCCAGCTCGGAAACCGTGATGGTTTCTGGCACATGAACTTCAATCACGCGTGCTTCTGCCACGGCCTCCTGGTCATGTTGTCCATGATGATCGCGGTCATTGCCGCGTCGACCTCTCGGTCCGCCACGCCAATTGCCGCGACCGGCACCCGCACCGGTATCACCGCGGGTAGGAATTCCCTTTTTCTTGGCTGGATCGCCGGCCCAGCTTGAAGACAGCTTGGCCGATTTGACTTGCTTGCCAGCACCGGTTGTCGATGTGCCGGCTTCTTTGCTGGCAACGCCCTTGGACGCAACTGCACCAGCAGCAGGCTTGTGCAACGTACCCTTCATTCCCGCTTTGGCGGCTTCGGGCGAGCCCGGTTTGGGAACTGGTTTGGGCACTTCTGGTTTTTTGGGTACTTCCAGCTTTCTGGGGGGCGCTGACATCATCGCGCGGAGAGCCATGGCTTCGGCCTCAGCGCTGCGACGGCGCTCACCCAGATCGGCGGAACGAGCCAACTCCTCGTCGGCTTGCGCCTTGGCTAGTGTGGCG
>CAXNKH010000025.1:0-11178 GCA_964202765.1 Burkholderiales bacterium
GTGCAAGGCAATGGTCTCGGCCACCACCGGGACGCCGGACAAGCCCAAGCGGGTGGCCAATGGGCCGCTGGCCGCCACACCCTGACCCAGATAAAAATCCTGGGGCCGCAGCCAAGCACAGAAGTCAAACGTGCTGGCGTATTGCAAAGCGCGTTGCAGCACCTGGGTATTGACCAAAGGCACTTCGGCTTGACTGAAACCCACGCAGCCCGCTTCAGTCAGTTCCAGCATTTCCGTCAGTTCCTGGCCGGCCAGGTTGCGGGTCAGGGCACCCAACGGATAGACCCGGGACTGGTGCAATTTTTCAGCGCGAAATTTCAACATCTCCACCAGGCCAGGCTCATCGAGCACAGGGTCGGTATCGGGCAGACACACCAAGCTGGTCACGCCACCAGCTACCGCTGCGGCGATTTCAGATTCAAGCATGCCCTCGTGCTCATGACCGGGTTCTCGCAAACGAACCGCCAAATCGACCAGCCCCGGCATCACCACGCAGGATTTGGCATCAACCACTTTGTTGGGCTGGAAATCAGCTGGAATGTCGTGCATGGCAAGAATTCGACCGGCAGCAATGGCGACATCGCCAACCTGGTCCAGCCCGCTGGCGGGGTTGATCACTCGGCCATTCTTGATCAGTATTTTCATATTAGTTACCCGCCACGATACTCATCACCGCCATTCGTACCGCGATGCCAAAGGTGACCTGCGGCAAGATCACACTTTGTGGACCATCCACCACCGCCGAATCAATTTCAACGCCCCGATTGATGGGACCTGGGTGCATCACGATGGCATCGGGCTTGGCCAGTTGCAATTTTTCCGGTGTCAGACCAAAGCTTTTGAAAAACTCCTGGGACGAGGGCAGCAACGCACCGCTCATGCGCTCATTTTGCAATCGCAACATGATGACCACATCACAGCCGCGCAGCCCCTCCTCCAGGGTGTGACACACCCGCACCCCCATTTGTGCCATGTCGCTGGGCACCAGGGTTTTCGGCCCCACCACCCGAACCTCGGCGCAGCCCAGGGTGGTCAGCGCGTGAATGTCGGAACGCGCCACCCGCGAATGCAGCACATCGCCCACAATGGCCACCGTCAGATTAGAGAAGTCTTTCTTGAAATGCCGGATGGTGTACATGTCGAGCAACCCTTGGGTCGGATGCGAATGCCGGCCATCGCCCGCGTTGATCACATGGACATGGGGTGCGACATGCTGCGCAATCAGGTAGGGGGCGCCCGACTCGCCATGGCGAACCACAAATAAATCGGCCGCCATTGCGCTGAGGTTGGCGATGGTGTCGAGCAGCGACTCCCCCTTGGCGGCGGACGAACGCGCAATGTCCAGGTTGATCACATCAGCGCTCAGGCGCTTGGCGGCAATCTCGAAGGTGGTCCGGGTCCGGGTGGAATTTTCGAAAAAGAGATTAAAAACACTCTTGCCGCGCAACAGCGGGACTTTCTTGACTTCACGGTCATTGACGCTGACAAAGTTGGCAGCGGTGTCCAGGATGTGCGTCAGAATACTTTGAGGCAGGCCCTCGATCGACAAGAGATGAATCAGTTCACCGTTGCTGTTGATCTGGGGGTTACGCTTGTAAAGCATGGGTCAGACAGCCTCCACGTTAAAACTGAAACCACCTGCCGGGTCACGCCGCAGGGCCAGGGACTGCCCAGCCGGCAGCGTCACCCGGGCCGCAGCGAAGTCTGCCTGAATTGGCAACTCCCGTCCACCCCTGTCCACCAGGACCGCCAGCTTCACGCTATTGGGCCGCCCATAGTCGAATAACTCGTTGATGACAGCCCGGATGGTACGCCCGGTATAGAGCACATCATCAAGGAGGAGGATGTCAGCGCCGTTGACGTCGAACGGCAGGCTGGTCTGCCCTGCACTGGCTGCCAATCCACGCTGAGCAAAATCATCGCGGTGCATGGCTGAAGAAATCACCCCCAGCTGCGTGCACGATTTCAGATCGTGTTGCAAACGCTCGGCCAGCCAGGCCCCGCCCGAAGTAATGCCCACCAGGTGGGTGTTGGCGTGGCTCAAGGCCCCAACGCCCCGCAGCAGTTCACGGTACAGCGCCTCCGCATTCAACACCAACGTGCTCATGGCAGACTCCTCAAGAATTGTTCCAGAATAATGCAGGCTGAAGCCGCATCCGCGTCTTTCGCACCCGAAGCCAAGGCTTCTGTCGTACTGTAACGCTCATCGACCTCGAACACCGGAAGGCCAAAACGTCCGCGCAATTGACGCGCAAACCGCCTGGCGCGATGCGTATTTTCATGCTCTCCGCCATCGGGGTGAAACGGCACACCGATCACCAGCGCGTCGGGCTTCCACTCCTGCAGTCTCTGGGCCAGCTTGTCAAAACGCGCATCGCCCTGGGCTGCAATGGTGGCTTGCGGCTGGGCAGTTCTAAGCAAGCGGTTGCCAACGGCGACGCCGGTTCGCTTCAGGCCGAAATCAAGTGCCAAAAAGGTTTGCAGGGACGGTAAAACAACAGGCGCAGCAGGCTGGGCCAGCGGGCTCATGCGTGGCCGGCCTCGGACGACAGCATCCAGGCTTGCAAGCCCAACAGCGACAAGGCACGGCCATAGCGCTGATCAATCGGGGTGTCAAAAATGACCGCCCTGTCGGCATCGACCGTCAACCAGTTGTTGTCGGCGATTTCGGCTTCGAGCTGGCCCTCGCCCCAGGCCGAATAGCCCAGTGAGACAAACACATGGCGGGGCCCCGCTCCGCTGGACAAGGCTTCCAGCACATCTTTGGAAGTGGTCATCTCCAGCCCGCCGGGGATTTTCATGGTGGAGGCATAAACCGTTTCGACGGCTTCAGGCTGCGCCAACATCGTCTCGTGCAGCACGAAACCACGTTCGGTCTGAACCGGACCCCCTTGGTACACCGGGGCCAGCACCAAGTCTTCTCGGCGCAAAGGCAAGTCAACCTTGTCAAACAAATGTTTCAGGTTGATGTCACTGGGCTTGTTGATCACCAGCCCCAAGGCGCCGTGGCTACTGTGCTCGCACATGAACACCACGCTTTTACTGAAAATCCCATCTTCCAAACCGGGCATGGCGATCAAAAAATGATTCGTCAGGTTGATCACGTAAGAAACGGTTGTCATACCCGGGATTTTCAGATTTCAACCATTTCGAAATCGTCCTTGCGCGCACCACATTCCGGACAAGTCCAGTTCATCGGTACGGCGCTCCATAAAGTGCCGGCTGGAATTCCGTGCTCTGGAGAACCGTTGGACTCGTCGTAAATCCAGCCGCAAATCAAACACATCCAAGTTTTGGTTTCACTCACAATAACAAGCCTTCGAATAGAATTCGCCATTGTATCGAGACACCACGGCCAAATGCATGACCCGAGCTGAAGAAGAGCCAACACATCCCGCTTGCGTGATGGTTTTCAATGCCTGCGACCCCAGCGGAGCCGCTGGCTTGGCGGCCGACATCAGCGCAATCGCCTCCGTCGGTGCCCACGCCCTGCCCATTGTCACTGGCGCTTATGCGCGCGACACGGCCGAAGTCTTTGACCACTACCCCTTCGATGAAGACGCCGTCACCGAGCAAGCACGTACGATTCTGGAAGATGTTCCGGTCCAGGTCATCAAGGTCGGGTTTGTCGGCTCGCCGGAAAACATCAGTGCCATTGCCGAAATCGCCACCGACTACGCCGACATCCCCCTGATCGCGTACATGCCCAATCTGTCCTGGTGGAACGAGGTCCAGCTTGACCTCTACCTCGATGCTTTTCGGGAACTGCTGCTACCTCAAACCACGGTCCTGGTCGGCAACCACAGCACCTTGTGGCGCTGGCTGCTGCCCGATTGGAGCTCTGAGCGCAGCCCCAGTGCCCGCGACATCGCCAAAGCGGCGGCTGAATTCGGTGTTCCTTACACCCTGGTCACGGGCATGGTGCTGCCTGATCAGTTCATTGACAACGTACTGGCCTCACCCCAGAGCATCCTTGCCAGTGAAAAATTTGAGCTGTTTGAGGCGGTTTTCTCGGGCGCGGGAGACACGCTGTCGGCCGCCCTGGCCGCCCTATTGGCCAGTGATGGTGATTTGACTGAGGCCTTCACCGAAGCCCTGAATTACCTGGATCGCTGCTTAGACGCGGGCTTTCGCCCCGGCATGGGCAACGTCCTGCCCGACCGCCTGTTCTGGGCTCAGTCCGATGAGGACGAAGACAGCAACGAGAGCCCCTCTCCATTCGATCTACCCCCACATGACACAAAACACTGACCGCAACGAAGTTTTATTTGAACGCGCCAAAAAAGTCACTCCCGGCGGCGTCAACTCACCGGTGCGGGCCTTCAAGGCCGTGGGCGGAACACCGCGTTTTGTTAAACGGGCGCAAGGCGCTTACTTCTGGGACGCCCAGGATCAGCGCTTCATCGACTACATCGGCTCCTGGGGTCCCATGATCCTGGGACACGGCCACCCGGCCGTGGTTGACGCTGTGCAGCGCGCCGTGACCGATGGCTTTTCTTTTGGCGCGCCGACCGAGCGTGAAGTTGAACTGGCCGAAGAAATTCTGTCCTTGATGCCCTCCATGGACATGGTTCGGCTGGTGAGCTCGGGCACCGAGGCTGGCATGAGCGCCATCCGCCTGGCCCGTGGTGCCACCGGCCGCAGCAAGATCATCAAGTTTGAAGGCTGCTACCACGGCCATGCCGACTCATTGCTGGTTAAGGCGGGCTCTGGTCTGGCCACTTTTGGCAACCCCACCAGCGCGGGCGTGCCGCCTGAAGTGGTGCAGCACACTCTGGTGCTGGAGTACAACAACATCCAGCAACTGGAAGAAGCCTTCGCCCTGCACGGCAGTGAGACCGCCTGCCTGATGATCGAGCCGATCGCAGGCAATATGAATTTTGTGCGCGCCTCGGTTCCCTTTATGCAGCGCTGTCGAGAACTTTGCACTCAATACGGCGCGCTCCTGGTGTTTGACGAAGTGATGACCGGGTTTCGAGTCGCCTTGGGTGGTGCCCAACAGATTTACGCCCGCAGCATTCCCGGCTTTGAGCCCGATATCACGGTGCTGGGCAAAGTCATTGGGGGCGGCATGCCGCTAGCGGCTTTTGGCGCCAAACGCGCGGTCATGGAGTTGATGGCCCCACTGGGCCCGGTTTACCAGGCCGGCACCTTGTCAGGCAACCCCGTGGCCACGGCCTGTGGCCTGGCCACCCTGTATGAGATCAAGCAACCCGGCTTCTTTGACGAACTCTCGCGCAAAACGCAATCGCTGGTTGATGGCCTCAAGGCCGCCGCCGCCAATGCAGACGTGCCCTTCAGCACCGACTGCCAGGGCGGCATGTTTGGCTTCTTCCTACTGCCCGAGCTACCGCAAAATTACGCCACCGTCATGAAAAGCAACAACGCGAAGTTCAATGCCCTGTTTCACGGTCTGCTGCAGCGCGGCATCTACATTGCGCCAGCGCTGTACGAAGCCGGTTTTGTCAGTGCGGCCCACAGCGACTCGGATATTGCTGAGACCGTGGCAGCGGCGGGTGAAGTGTTTCGAACGCTCGAAAAATAGTGGCTGACTGACCAGCGCATGTCGCATTGCGTGAATGCGATCTGCGTGTTGGCGTCAAAGTCAACGACGCCGCGCTATTTCCCCCATGTTGAAGTAACCTCGGCAGGACGAACCCTTTGAGGCATCATGAAGAAACGCGACTTTCTGCAGGCGGCGATGACTGAAGCAGCACGTGCTTAGGGGTCCACTGCTCATTGATGTCATTAAGGCAAGCGGTGCCACAGTCACCGACAAGACTTCGTTTCTCCTGCGAGCCGTAGATGGATACGCAGCATTGATTCCAGTACCAGAGGTCACCAAGCGCCGCTTCATTGTGGCGACCCATCTCGACGGGCGTCCTATGAGCCAGGGTGGTCTCGGCCCCTTGTGGGCTGTCTACGATGCGGACAAGTTTCCCGACATGGTTGCCAAGCCGGTGAAGGAGCGCTTTGGCTTGTGCCCGTGGGCCACTTACCACATCGAGGTGAAAGAGGGCTAACGCGGCCATCTTCTCCTGACCCATAGGGGTCTAGCTCTGCCAGAAACCAGGTACCCCCGCACTTTTCTCGGGCAGGTGATCTGGGTGTTCGGGCGCAGGCCCGGTTCGCTGTAAACAGGTGCTCTGCTAGATCAAGCTGGCGCCTAAGACCAATCAGTGACGGAAGTGCCGCACGCCTGTGAACACCATGGCGACACCGCGCTCATCGGCGGCGGCAATCACTTCGGGGTCACGCATTGAACCGCCGGGCTGGATGATGCAAGTCGCTCCCGCATCAACCACCACGTCGAGGCCGTCACGAAAAGGGAAGAATGCGTCGCTGGCCACCGCCGTTCCCTGCAAAGACAAGCCAGCATGCTGGGCCTTGATCCCGGCAATCCGGGCTGAATCGAGCCGACTCATCTGACCGGCACCGACGCCCATGGTCATGCCATCCTTGCAGAACACGATGGCGTTGGACTTCACGTACTTGGCGACCTTCCAGGCAAACAACAGGTCTTGCAATTGCTGAGGTGTTGGCTGGAGCTTGGTCACCACTTTCAAATCAGCCAAACTGAGCTCGTGGTTGTCGGCCGTTTGCATCAACAAACCAGAACCGACCCGTTTCACATCCACCACGTTGCGACCACGCTGCCAGTCGGTCGCGCCAGCAGCGGCGGCGGACAGTTCGATTTGCAAAATTCGCAGGTTGGTCTTGGATTTAAAAACCGCCAATGCCTCGGCCGTGTAAGCCGGCGCCATCAGCACTTCAACAAACTGCTTGCTGACCGCTTGGGCCGCAGCACCATCGAGCGTGCAGTTGAAAGCGATGATGCCACCAAAGGCTGAAGTGGGGTCGGTCTGAAAAGCTTTGCTATAGGCCTGCAGCGCATCGCTGCCCAGTGCAGCACCGCAGGGGTTGGTGTGCTTAACAATAACGCAGGCTGCGCCATCGATCTGCGCATCAAAACTCTTGACGCATTCCCAGGCCGCATCAGCATCGGCAATGTTGTTGTAGCTCAGCGCTTTGCCCTGGAGTTGGGTAGCAGTCACCAATGAGCCAGGTGACGGGTACAGATCACGGTAGAAAGCGGCCTGCTGGTGCGGATTTTCGCCATAACGCAGGTCTTGCAGTTTGATAAAGCGGCCGTTGGACTGACCGGCAAAGAGTTGCGCCTGCGGCACATAGCCGGGCCCGTCTTGGGCCTCGTCAAAGTCCAGACGCGACAGGTAATCGCTAATGGCGCCATCGTACTGGCTGATGCGGTTGAACGCCGCCACGCTCAGCGCAAAGCGCGTCTTGTCGCTGAGTTTTCCTGCGGTTTTGAGTTCATCCAAAACGTCCGCGTATTGAGAAGCATCGGTCAGCACACCCACGTCTTTCCAGTTCTTGGCAGCGCTGCGCACCATGGCCGGACCACCGATGTCGATATTCTCGATCGCGTCTTCCAGCGTACAACCCGGTTTGGCCACCGTGGCCTCGAACGGGTAGAGGTTAACCACCAGCAGGTCAATGGTGTCTATTCCGTGGATCTTGAGCGCAGCCATGTGCTCGGGCACATCGCGCCGAGCCAACAGGCCGCCATGCACGATCGGGTGCAAAGTTTTAACCCGGCCATCGAGCATCTCAGGGAAACCTGTGACTTCGGCCACTTCGGTCACGGCCAGACCGTGCTCGGCGAGCAATTTGGCGGTGCCACCAGTGGAAATCAAACCGATGCCCAGAGCCTGCAAGGCTTTGGCAAATTCAACAATGCCGGTTTTATCGGAGACGGAAAGAAGGGCTTGCATGGTCTTAATCAGTTGGGGACAGAGCTGGCTCGCTTCGCGTATCTACGGACTGTCCCACAAGATTTTTAAATTAGCTTGTGGTCAATTAATTTTTTCCGCAGGGTGTTGCGGTTCAAGCCCAGCCACTGGGCGGCCCGGGACTGATTCTGTTGCGCCTGTTGCATCACCACTTCGAGCAGTGGTTTCTCCATCGTCTGCACCATCATGTCGTACAGGCCATCAGGTTCTGTTCCACGCAAGTCCTTGAAATACGAGTCCAGGCTTTGGCGCACGCATTCTTCAATACTTTTTTTACTCATGTTTGTGTCCTATTCAGTTGGGGACAGAGCCAAAGGTCTGTCCCGCAAAGTCCAGAGTTTCTTTTTTTAACCAGTTGTCGGTCGCCGGCAAGCGGTCCATGGCCGCGCCCAGTTCATCAAAATAGTCGGTCACCGCCACCACTTGTTGCCCGCTGTCTTCAATCAGGTTCAGGCGCGAGCGAAACCTATCGCTGTCGGGCAGGGTTTTGACATACCAGGCGATGTGTTTACGTGCAGTTCTGACGCCGCTGAATTCACCATACAAGGCGTAATGGTCTTGCAGATGGCCGAGCAACAACCGTTTGACCTCGGCCACCAGCGGCGGCGCCAACTCGGTCCCGGTAGCCAAAAAATGGGCAACTTCTCGAAAAATCCAGGGCTTGCCCTGCGCCGCGCGACCGATCATCAGCGCATCAGCGCCGGTCAGCGCCAGTACGGCTTGGGCTTGTTGCGGGCTGTTGATATCGCCATTGACCACCACCGGAATCTTCAGCGCAGCTTTCACCTCGGCAACAGTGTCATATTCGGCGTGACCGCCATAGCCTTGTTCGCGGGTACGTCCGTGGACCGTGACCATCTGCACGCCAGCACTTTCGGCGGCACGGGCCAGGCTGACCGCGTTCTTGTGCGACTGGCACCAGCCGGTGCGCATTTTCAAAGTCACCGGCACCCGGCGCGGCTCGCTGGCAGCCACCACGGCCTGAATAATTTCCAGCGCCAGACCCTCGTCCTGCATCAGGGCTGATCCGGCCCATTTGTTGCACACCTTCTTGGCCGGACAACCCATGTTGATGTCAATAATCTGGGCGCCACGGTCGATGTTGTAGGCTGCGGCCTCGGCCATCATGGCGGCATCGGTGCCGGCAATTTGCACGGCAATCGGCCCGGTCTCACCCTCGTGGTTGGTGCGCCGCGAAGTCTTCAGGCTGCTCCACAGATCACGCCGTGAAGTGACCATTTCGCTGACCGCGTAACCCGCGCCCAGAGTCTTGCACAACTGACGGAAAGGCCTGTCGGTGACGCCCGCCATCGGGGCCACAAACAAGGCGTTCGTCAAGGGGATGTGACCAATCTTCATCTGGGGGCGGGGTGGGTGCGGTGAAAAGGAGATGAACAAAAAACAAACAGCTACGGGGCTGGCTATTCTAATCCCAATGCTCAAAATTTCAGCAACTGATTTCAACCCGGTCCGCCTATACTGGGCTGCACCATGGAAGTCTGGATCGATCAACTGCTCAATTTGTTGGCCCTGCCAAAATTTGGCTTGAGCACCTTGTTCCTGGTCTCATTTGTTTCGGCCACTTTGCTGCCCATGGGCTCGGAGCCCGCGCTATTTGGCTTGCTCAAACTCAACCCTGATCTATTTTGGTCGGCTATTCTTGTTGCCACCGCCGGCAACACCCTGGGCGGCGCTGTCAGTTGGGCCATGGGACTGGCCTCGCACCAGGTGGTCAATAAGTTCCATCATTCCGAGCGCCACCTCAAGGCGCTTGACTGGCTAGAACGGATCGGTCCGAAAGCCTGTTTGCTCAGCTGGTTGCCCTTGGTCGGGGACCCTCTGTGCGCCGTGGCGGGCTGGCTCAAACTGCCGTTTTGGCCCTGCACCCTGTACATGGCGATCGGTAAGTTTGCCCGCTATCTGATCATGACCACCGTCTTGCTCTGGGTGTTTCCCGGCAGCTTCAACTGGTGAAGCGTCGGGCTAGCAAAGACAGACCAGTTCGAGTCAGGGGCTGAACAAGAAGTTCATCACATCGCCATCCTTGACGATGTAGTCCTTGCCCTCAGCCCGCATCTTGCCGGCATCTTTGGCGCCTTGTTCGCCCTTGAAGGCAATGAAATCATTAAAAGCAATGGTCTGGGCCCGGATATAGCCCTTCTCAAAATCGGTGTGGATCACACCCGCGGCTTGGGGACCGCTGTCACCGACATGGATGGTCCAGGCCCGTACTTCCTTGACGCCAGCGGTGAAATAAGTTTGCAGCCCCAGCAAGGTGTAAGCGGCTCGGATCAAGCGGTTCAAACCTGCCTCAGTCTGACCCAGCTCCTCCAGAAACATCTGCCTGTCTTCGTCGCTCATTTCCGACATCTCGGCTTCGAGTTTGGCGCTGATGGCGACCACCGGCGCGTTCTGCGCCTTGGCGAACGCACTCAGCCGGTCCAGCAAGGGGTTGTTCTCAAATCCGTCTTCGGCCACATTGGCCACAAACATTGACGGCTTGGCCGTGATTAGGAAAAACTGCCTGAGCAGCGGCAACTCCTCCTTGCTGAAATCCAGCGTGCGAACCGGCTTGGCCTGATTCAGCGCGGCTTGGCATTTCTCCAGAATCGCCACCAGCTTGATCGATTCCTTGTCGCCCGAACGCGCCGTCTTGGTGACGCGGTGCAGGGCTTTTTCAACCGCTGACAAATCAGCCAGACACAATTCAGTCTGTATCACCTCGATGTCGGAGATCGGATCGACTTTACCCGCCACATGGATCACGTTGTCGTCCTCGAAGCAGCGCACCACATTGATAGTGGCATCGGTTTCCCGAATGTGGGCCAGGAATTTATTACCCAAACCCTCGCCCGTGCTGGCGCCGGCGACCAGACCGGCAATATCGACAAATTCGACAATCGCCGGGACGATCCGCTCGGGCGCTACGATGGCGGCGAGCTGCTGCAATCTCAGATCGGGCACCTCGACCACCCCCACATTGGGCTCAATGGTGCAAAAAGGATAATTTTCTGCTGCAATACCGGCCTTGGTCAGGGCATTGAACAGGGTTGATTTACCGACATTGGGCAGGCCGACGATGCCGCACTTCAAACTCATGGTGATCCTCAAAAACAGGGTGACAAGTGTATGCGATCACCATTTCAGTCAAAGGCGAAATCACCCGTGACGCTTTGCCCGACCCGCAACACCGTGCCAGTGCCCGACAGAACGATGGCATTCATGCCAAAACTCACCCGACCACCAACCCGGGGATCCTGTCGGTAGGCTTGCAGCGCATCGCCGACGGCAGGATCACTCAGCGCCGTGACCGGGTCAATATTGGGGATAGGACAGCGCGGACAGGGTTTGACCGGCTTGACTTGCG
>CAXNKH010000026.1:0-10755 GCA_964202765.1 Burkholderiales bacterium
CCGGTACGCTGAATCGGGACGCCTTCGACCAGGCCATTTTTCAACAGGACATCGATCGTCAACCGGTGTTTGTCGGGCAGTGCTGTGCGATAGACCAGGTGGACGTGTTGCTGGTCGGGGTGGAGCCGGTTGTCACGCACCAGCACCAAAGACAGGGCCTTGTTGTTGGGCCAGCGGTAACCACCTGACAGCGTGTAGGCGTCGTTGGGATCAAAATTCAGACTGATGGAATCACGCAAATTGGTGCGCCCCAGCCCGGCGCCGACAAACCAGTCGGACCCAGTCTCAACCGACATGCTGCCATTCCAGGCGCCGCCGGTGGACAGTTGCAGCGAGGGTTGCAACCGAAGCCAGTCCAGCTCGAATGAGCGGTCCCAACCGAATCGGGTTTGGCTCAGATCGTGTGCCACCGAACTGTAATACCCCAGCCAGACATTGCCAGCCCCCGAACTGTGGCGCAAATTGACGTCGCTGGCCAGTCCATTTTGACTTGCCGCGCCGCTGTACTGGTACAGGCCGGTAGTGAGTTTGAAAGCGGGTGACGGTTCGGCGTTTTGAGCCCAGACCGGCAGCGCAATCAAGCTGGTCAGAACGATCTGATTGAAAAAAGACGCCATAAACTCGCCCCCATGAAATTTGCCATCAAAGTCAGCTTAGTCAGCCTCCTATTGTGTTCCAGCGTCTGGGCGGCGCGCCCCTTCATTACCGATGACGCCAAAATAACGACCGAAGGCAGTTGCCAGCTCGAGAACTGGATGCGGGTTTACTCCGGCAGCCGGGAGTTTTGGGCCTTGCCGGCGTGCAATCCAACGGGCAATCTGGAAATCACGCTGGGCGGTGGCATGGCTCGCCCCAACGGGGGTGGCAGCACCGGCGATAGTGTTCTTCAGTTGAAGTCACTTTACCAGGCCTTGCGCCCCAACAGCTGGGGTCTGGGTCTGGCGGTCGGAACCATACGCCACCGCGACCTCAGCCCGGGCCCCAATGGGCTGGGCAACCACTATGCCTATCTGCCCTTCTCGGCTTCTTTCAGCAATGACAAGTTCATTCTGCACAGCAACCTGGGTTGGATGCGCGATCGGGCCAGCAGCCAGCACCGGACCACTTTTGGTTTGGGCGGTGAACTGCAACTGAGCCCCAGGCTGAATCTGATGACAGAGACTTTTGGCGACGACAGCGCCCGCCCTTTTTGGCAGGCGGGTCTGCGTTATTTCATCGTTCCCAATCTGTTTCAGATTGATGCGACGGTGGGCCAGCAGTTCGGCGGCGACCGCTCAGGTCGGTGGATTTCTTTCGGCCTGCGTTGGACCCCAGAACGCATTCTTTAAGTTCAATTCCCGCCGCTGGCACCGGGTCCATGGCCTGCTTGCCGCGCGGGCCGTGAGAACACATAAATCCCGGCCAGCACCAGCGCTGTGCCGAGTGCGATCCAGGGGGTGAAGGACTCGCCCAGAATCAACACGCCCATGACAATGGTTGATAACGGGCCAATCATCCCGGTCAAGGCCGTTGCGCTGGCGCCGATGCGCTCGAGCGCCATCATCACCACCAACACCGGGAATGCCGTGCAGACCGTGGCGTTGAGCACCGAGAGCCAAATCACTTCGGGCGCAACAACGGCCGCAGTCCAGGGCCGAAGCAGAACGAATTGCAACAGGCACAGCAGGCAGGCCACGGTCGTGGCCAAACCCACCAGACGCAACGAGCCGAGCCGCTGCACCAGTTCGCCGCTGTAAATCAGGTAGAGCGCGTAGCTCAGCGCACTGAGGAACACCAGGGCCGCGCCCAGCGCCACCTGGCCGCCCTGGAGTTGCACCTCGTGGCCGAACACCAGCAAGACGCCGCAATAGCCCAGCGCCATGCCCACGACTTGCTTGACCTGAAACGGGCGGCGAAACAGAAGAAAGCTCAAGACCAACACCAGGGTCGGATTCAGGTACAGGATCAAGCGCTCCAGTGAAGCGCTGATGAACTGCAAGCCAGCAAAATCGAGCATGCTGGCCAGGTAGTAGCCACAAAATCCCAGACCGAGCACGCCGATCCAATCCTTGCGGGTCAGTGCCTGCTTGTTCTTGCCGCCTTGGCCGTAGGTCGCCCACCAGGCCATCGCAGCAAAAAAAGGCAGGGCAAACAGCATCCGGTACATGATCAGGGTGACTGGATCGACCCCATAACGGTAAGCCAGCTTGACGATGATGGCCTTGCCACTGAAGGCAATCGAGCCGACCGCCGCCAGCAGGTAGCCCGCAAGCAATTTGTCGTCGCCCCGGCCCATGTGATTCAAAAGCCGACGGCCTGGCCGTCGCGTCGAGCGTCACTGGCCGCCACATAGCCCTGAACAGCGGGGTCGCCGGCGCGCCAAATGAACTGGCCAGCACCAAAGTCCTGGTAGGAGTCCTGGATCACCTCCATGCGGTGACCCAGATCCGACAGCCCATGGACTGTGGCCGCCTTCATCCCGGCCTCAACATTGATCTCAAAGCCCGCGTTGTAGCGCCAGCGCGGCGCGTCACAGGCGGCCTGCGGGTTCTGCCCGTAATCCAGCATGCGCACCAGGGTTTGCACATGGCCTTGGGGCTGCATATTGGCTCCCATCACGCCGTAACTCATCACCGGCAATCCATTTTGGGTCAGGAAAGCCGGAATGATGGTGTGGAACGGGCGCTTGCCAGGCGCGACCTGGTTGACGCCGGGCTCCAGACTGAAAGCATGGCCCCGGTTTTGCAAGCTGACGCCAAACGTGGGTTCAACACAGCCCGAACCAAAGCCCATGTAATTGCTCTGGATGAAGCTGACCATCATGCCGCTCTCGTCGGCGGTGCTGAGGTAAATCGTGCCGCCCTTGACCGGGTTGCCGGCACCGAAGTCCTGGGCTTTATTCATGTCGATCAACTTGGCGCGCGATGCCAGATAGGCATCGTCGAGCATTTGCTCGACCGTGACTTCCATGCTGGAGGCTTCAGCCACATAACGGTAAACATCAGCAAATGCCAGCTTCATGGCCTCAATCTGCAAATGCTGAGAGGCCACGCCATCGACTGCCAAGCCGGCCACGTCAAACCGGTCCAGAATGCCCAAGGCGATCAAGGCTGCAATACCCTGGCCATTGGGTGGAATCTCGTGCAAGGTGTAGCCGCGGTAATTTTTGCCAATCGGTTTGACCCACTCCGGTTGGTAAGCAGCGAAATCACTGGCCTTGAGGCTGCCGTTGTTGGCGCTGGAAAACTGCTCGATCGCTTGCGCGATTTCGCCACCATAGAAAGCCTGGCCTTTCGATTCGGCAATGGCCCGCAGACCGTGCGCAGCGGCCTTGAACTGGAACAACTCGCCGACGTTCGGCGCCCGACCCCAGGGCAAATAAGAAGCAGCAAAACCCGGCATGGCTTGCAATTCAGGCGTGGCGTTGGCCCATTTCTCCTGCACCACGGTGGGAATCAGGTAGCCACGCTCGGCAATCTCGATGGCCGGCTCCATCAGGTCGGCAAATGGCAACTTGCCAAAGCGCTCGCTCATGGCGACCCAGCTGGCGACAGCGCCGGGCACCGAAACAGAATCGAAACCGCGCTTGGGCGGGGTTTTGGCAGCGCCGTATTTGGCTTTGAAGTAATCCGCCGTCCAGCTCTGGGGCGCCCGGCCCGAGGCGTTAAGCCCGTGCAGCGCCTTGCCGTCCCAAATTAAGCTGAAAGCGTCGCTGCCCAGACCGTTGCTCACCGGCTCAGTGATGGTCATGGCAGCAGCAGCCGCAATGGCGGCATCAACCGCATTGCCGCCCTTGAGCATCATGCGCAGTCCCGCTTGTGACGCCAGGGGGTGGGAGGTGGAGACGACGTTGCGGGCGAAAACCGGCAGTCGGGTGCTGCTGTAGGGGTTGTGAAAGTTGAAATTCATGGCTGCGATTATCGTTGGCCGCCAGTGCTCTCACCCAGCAGACTGCTGGCCACAATTTTGCGGTGCAGCTTGCGCACCGAGTACCAAACGGCGACCAGGACCAGAGGAAGCGCCAGCGCGGCCGTGCTCTCGGCGCTCCAGGGCCAACCCATCAGCTGCGCGCCTTTGGCCAGATAGGCGATCAAACCCACGGTGTAATAGGTGATGGCCGCTACCGACAAGCCCTCCACTGCGCGTTGCAGCTTGAGTTGCAGGCTTTGGCGTTGGTTCATGCTGGCCAGCAAGGCCTGGCTGTTTTTCTGCTGGTCGATCTCAACCCGGGTTCGCAGCAAACTGCTGATGCGTGAGACCCGTTGCGATAGCGCGTCTTGCCGGCGCACCGCCCATTGGCAGGTGCTGCGGGCTGGGCTCAGACGCCGGTCCATGAACTCGCGGATGGTTTGCAAAGCACCGAGGCGCTGCTCGGCGATTTCCTCGATCCGTTTGTCAACCAGCTCAAAATACGCCGCGCTGGCCGAGAACCGAGAATGGGTGGCAGCGTGATGGCTCTCAACCTGGCCCGCCAGTTTGGTCAAGCGATCGAGCAAAGCGGATTCGTCGTTGGCACTGGCGCTGCGAATCGACTGTGCCAGTTCGGCCAGCTCGCGTTCGGCAAAGGCCAATTCAGCGCCAGCCTCGTGCGCCGCGGGCAGCCCCAACAAGGCCGCCATACGGTAAGTTTCAATTTCGATCAGGCGCTGTATCAGGCGGCCAAGCCGGCGCGGCGGCAGCTCAGCCACCCGCACCAGAAAGCGCGAATACCCATCGGCGTGAATGCTCAGGTCGGTGAAGACCTCGGCCTGGCCCTGGGCCACCAGGGAGCCGATCAAGGTGTCTTCCTGCAACATGTGCTTGATCAACGCGGGCGCGGGCGCTGTGGCTTGTGGCAAGGCCCACAGATGAAGAGCTGTCAAGCACAGTCCGGGCAACTGAGCCAGCCAGTCCTGCGGCACCCCGGAGATCGCCGGCTCCGGCTGCTCGGCGCGGGCCACCGGGTGGAAGAAGGTCCAGCAGACAAACTCGGTATGGAGCTCCCAGCGAATTCGAAATGGCCCCACATCGGCGCGGACATGGGTCGATCTGGCATCAGGCTGCGGCAGGTGGTGGTCGCGCAGCAGAGTCGCCAGATGGTCTCGACTGGCCTCGCGTTGTGCCGCGTCGCACACCATCACCACGTGCGAAATCGCCAGCGGCACATTCATCGCCTCAGGCGGTCGGGCGTGAATTTCGTTGTGCAGAGCGACCCTCTGCGGATGATTTTGTCGTCGCGGGTAAGGGTTGACCATGGCTTCCATTGTGCCAGCCCAGCATGACGCCGCCGTGACACCAGGCCCCATCAAAAAAGGCAGCCTAAGCTGCCTTTTTTTCTGCCCGCAATGGGCGGCATCGTCAGGCATTAGTCTTCGACGAAAGCCTCTTCGCGCTTGCTCTTGATCGACGGCAGCATCACGATCACCACCAACAGGGCGGCGGCGGCGAGCAGGCTGGCCGACAGTGGACGCGTCACAAACACGCTCCAATCGCCACGCGACAACAGCATGGCACGACGCAAGTTCTCCTCCATCATCGGGCCCAGAATAAAGCCCAGCAGCAGCGGTGCAGGCTCGCAGCCGAGCTTGATGAAGAGATAACCGATGAAGCCGAACACTGCTACCAGCCAGATATCAAACGTGTTGTTGTTGGTCGAGTAAACACCAATCGCGCAGAACAACACGATGGCCGGGAACAGGTAGCGATACGGCACCGTTAACAACTTGATCCACATGCCGATCATAGGCAGGTTCAAGACGATCAGCATCGCATTGCCAATCCACATCGAGGCAATCAGACCCCAGAACAACTCGGGGTTGCTGGTCATCACCTGGGGTCCGGGCTGGACGTTGTGAATCGTCATGGCACCGACCATCAAAGCCATCACCGCATTGGGGGGAATGCCCAGCGTCAGCAAAGGGATGAAAGAGGTCTGAGCGCCAGCGTTGTTGGCCGACTCGGGGCCCGCCACGCCGCGGATATTGCCCTTGCCGAAAGCGATTTCGCCGGGCTTGAGGGGAACCTTTTTCTCGATGGTGTAAGCCGCAAACGCTGCCAACAAGGCACCGCCGCCAGGCAAGATACCCAACATCGATCCCAGGGCGGTACCGCGCAGAATGGCTGGCAACATGTGCTTGAAGTCAGCCTTGGTCGGGAACAAGCCCGTGACCTTGGCCGTGAACACTTCGCGCTCATGCTCTTCCCGCGACAGGTTGCTGATGATCTCGCCGTAACCGAACACGCCCATGGCAATCACCACGAAGCCAATGCCGTCGGTCAACTCGGGAATATCAAAGCTGTAGCGTGCCACACCCGAGTTCACATCGGTGCCGATCAAACCCATCAGCAGACCCAGCACAATCATGGCGATGGCCTTGATCAGGGAGCCCGAAGCCAGCACCACGGCGCCGATCAGACCCAAAATCATCAGCGAGAAGTACTCGGCCGGTCCGAACTTGAAAGCCAGCTCAGTCAGGGGCGCAGCAAAAGCCGCCAGAATCAAAGTACCGACCGAGCCAGCAAAGAAGGAACCCATGCCCGCAGCGGCCAAGGCCGGTCCGGCGCGCCCTTGCCGCGCCATCTGGTAGCCGTCAATACAGGTCACGACCGAAGACGATTCACCCGGCAGATTGACCAAAATTGCGGTGGTCGAACCGCCGTACTGGGCGCCGTAATAAATACCGGCCAGCATGATCAGGGCCGACACCGGGGGCAGCGCATAGGTGGCGGGCAACAACATGGCGATGGTAGCCACCGGGCCAATACCAGGCAAGACGCCGATCAAGGTACCCAGAACGACACCAATGAAGGCGTACAGCAGGTTGATCGGCGTGAAAGCCACGCTAAAACCCAAGGAGAGATTACTAAACAAATCCATTTATTTTCTCCTCAACCCGTAATGAAGGCAGGCCAAACTTGAAACTGAAGTTTGAGCAACACAATGAAGGCCAGGTAGCTGCCGATCGCAAGCACCGTGGCCAGTATCAACACCGAACGCCACCTGAAGTGATCTTCAGCCAGGCTGGCAATGATGGTCAGGGCATAAATGCCGGCGATCAATCCAGCGGCGGGCAACTTGATTGAGGGCAGGCCCGACAGCAAAATCCCGAACACCACGTTGGCGCCCAGCACATAGCCAATCGGTTTCCAAGCCCATTTGCCGACCTTCTCGCCGCCTTCGGTCTCGATCACCATGGCATTGAACATCACGAGGGCACCGAGCAGGGCCAACAGAATGCCTAACAGCATGGGGAAGTAACCGGGTCCCATGCGTGCGCCCGACCCCAGGTTGTAGCCCCTCGCACCCAGGGCAAACGCAAGTCCGATTAAGCCAAACATCAGGCCAGAGAAGAAATCCTTCTGACTTTTTATTTTCATGCCTCAACTCCTAAATATGATTCTAGGCGCGATTATGGGGCTATCGCGTTGGGGACAGTTGCGGTTTACACCTGGGACGGGTTAACACCTACAAATAATTCAGCTCAGGGGCCGCAAACCCCGGACCCACTTGGGCGCATTCAAGCCCCAGCGGTACTCGATGATTTCGGCGCGTTCACTCAGCAGCGCACGCTTGGGGCGAGTAGGCGTGGTTTGTGCCAACACCACGGTATTGCCTTCGCGCGTTGGCTTGAAGACCCAGACCGCATCTTGGCCAAAAGCCGCGGCTATTTTCTGCACGCTGCGCTCAAAACTGGAAGAACGACCAAACAGGTTGACGCTCATGCAGCCGTCCTCGCTCAGCAGGCGACGGCAATCGGCATAGAAATCGGCACTGTCGAGCACCGGAGCCGCCGCTTGCTGGTCGTACAGGTCGACTTGCAAGGAATCGACCACCCCCCACCAGCGCGGGTTCTTGATTTCTTGTTCGGCATCGGCCAACAGCACCTGCATCCGGCTGTTGTCACTGGCCAGTTTGAACCAGCCTCGGCAGGCCGCCACCACCTTCGGGTTGAGCTCGATCGCTGCGGTTTTCATTCGCAGTACCTTGTGACAGAACTTGGTGAGCGAAGCCGCGCCCAGCCCCAGCTGCAGCGCCTGGCGTTGGTGGACGCTGTTAGCGTCTACGAACAACAACCAGACCATCATGCGTGCTATGTACTCATGAACCAGCTCCAGCGGCGCATCCAGCTTCATCGAGCCCTGAACCCAGGGGGTCTGGCCCAGATGCAGATGGCGAACATCACCCTCGTCGGAGAAATGAACTTCGGGCAGTCTGCGTATTGTTTTTTTCACGATGGCGGGATTATCCGGCCCAGTCGCGTCTATCCCGACACTTCAATCGAGCAGGGCCGCCAACTTGGGCAGGGCGGCGATCGCATTGCGCCGGTTGGCGCTGGCCAGATCTTCCAACGCCATACCGCGCAGCTCGGCGACCACAGCGGCGATCCGGGGCAACTGGGCTGGCTCATTGGCCGGTTGCGGCTGGCCTGCGACACGCTGCGCTGCCGGCGTGTACAACCCGTGCGGCGGCATGTCGGGCGCATCGGTTTCCAGCACGAGTGCCTCCAGCGGCACTGATCTGACCAGGCGGCGCAAATTCAAAGCCCGCTCGTAGGTCAGCGCGCCACCAAAACCGAGCTTGAACCCGAGGTCAATGAAAGCCTGCGCCTGTTGTTCACTGCCATTGAAAGCATGGGCAATCCCGCTCCAGCCCGAACCGCCAGGCCTGATTTCACGCAGTCCCTTGAGCAAAGCGTCGGCCGAACGGCGCACATGCAAAATCACCGGCAAGCCATGAAGACGCGCCAGCTTGAGTTGTTCGCGGTAAAAAAAATCTTGCTGTTCGCGCAGCGGACTGAGAATGAGTTCGGGAACAAAATAATCGAGCCCGATTTCGCCCACCGCGACCAGGCGCGGGTCATCTCGGTAGCGCTGTAACTGCTCATCTAAACGCTTTAGATCCTGCTCTTGGGACTGCCCCACATACAGGGGATGGATGCCCAGCGCATAACTGCATTGCAGCTGGTGTGCCAGATTGCGAACGGCATCAAACTGCGCCAAGACCACGGCGGGAATCACGCAATGCCCAACCTGCTGGGCGGCAGCACGCAGCAGCACCGCCCGAGCGTCGGCGCCGAACTCGGCGGCGTCCAGATGGCAGTGGGTGTCGATCCAGCTCGTCATCCGCCCATGATGCCTCAAGCCCAGGGTGCTGACTGTGCAACATTTCCCAAAACATGCTAACTTGCGCCTGTCCAGCCCTTTTTGCTTAAGTTCCAAAACCTCAGGTGAGCGCATGCGCCGAACCGCTGTTTACAGCGCCAGTCAAATCGTCAACCCAGGCCAGCATCGGCTTGGCGCTGTCGCAGCCGGCTCCGAACCCAGCCAGGTTAAAGCCAGCGCCCTGCGCCACTGGCTGCGCCGAAGCGCAAACGATGCGCGCTGGCTCTGGCTGGCCATCGCCCTGCTGGGCTTGCTGTTGCTGTTCTCCAATGGGACGCCCCAACGCAAGCTGACCCAGGACGATATCGACGCCGCTGTTCTCAAAACACTCGAGACAGTCAACCTGCCTTCGGCTGCCGCGCGGGCCTATGCCAATGTGCTGCCCGCTGTGGTGCGGGTGGTGGGCTACGCCATCCACCCCAAAACCAAGGAAGAAGTCGAGCACGGTGTCGGCACCGGCGTGGTGATTGTTGACACCGGAAAAATACTCACCAACCTGCACGTGGTCGCCGGAACCAGTCGCATCAAACTGGTGTTTTCTGATGGCCTGGAATCGGGCGCCAGCATCACCGGGGTCAAGCCCGAGGACGACTTGGCCGTGCTGCAAGCCCACAAGATTCCCGATGATCTGATTGCCGCCACCCTGCGCTCAACCGCCGACCTAACACCTGGCGACGCGGTGCTGGCGGTGGGCTTTCCGTTTGGTATTGGTCCCTCGGCCTCCACCGGCGTGATCTCGGGCCTCAAGCGCGCTTTTCGCTCCCCCGAAGGCAAACAGGAAATGGCCAACCTGATCCAGTTCGACGCCGCCGCCAACCCGGGCAACTCGGGTGGCCCGCTGGTCACCATGGACGGCGAGGTGGTGGGCATCGTCACCGCCATTCTCAATCCAACCGAGCATCGCACTTTTATTGGCATCGGCTTTGCGGTCCCGATCGAGAACGCCGCATCAGCCGTCGGCCTGTCCCCATTTTGAGAAACTTGCGGGACAGCCCTTTAGCTCTGTCCCCAACTGAATAGGAAAGCCCCATGAACCCCAACCTCTCTCGCGCTACCACAACGGCCGAACTGATGGAACAAATGCTGTATGAGGTCAAACGGGTGGTGGTTGGGCAAGACCGCTTCCTTGAGCGCGTCATGGTCGCCATTCTGGCGCAAGGCCATCTGCTGGTCGAAGGTGTTCCGGGGCTGGCCAAAACCCTGACCATCAAAACCCTGGCCAATACCATGCATGGTGACTTCAAGCGCATCCAGTTCACGCCCGATTTGGTGCCGGCCGACCTGGTCGGCACCCGCATTTACAACCAAAAAACCGGCGAGTTCAGCACCTCCCTGGGCCCGGTGTTCACCAACCTGTTGCTGGCCGACGAGATCAACCGCGCGCCAGCCAAGGTGCAAAGCGCTCTGCTCGAAGTGATGCAGGAGCGCCAGGTGACGATTGCCGGGCAAACCCACTTTGTGCCCAATCCTTTTTTGGTGATGGCCACCCAGAACCCGATTGAGACTGAAGGAACCTATCCCCTGCCTGAAGCCCAGGTTGACCGTTTTATGATGAAGGTGCTGGTCGATTACCCCAGTCCAGAAGAAGAATTTGTCATCGTGCAACGCGTCACTGGCGCGGCAGTCAGTGCGCTA
>CAXNKH010000027.1:0-10616 GCA_964202765.1 Burkholderiales bacterium
TGTGACCACTCGGCGCAGTGCTGGCATCGATGCTCAGAGTCTGCGCCTGTGTGGTAAAAAAATGTGGCTAGCCTGGGCTGTTTGCAGCATCCCGCTGTTGATGGGTTTTGTGTTGCCAGTGCTGTTCATGTTGCGCCCCCTGTCGGCTGATTGGGAGACCTTGCCCTGGGGACAGTTCTTGGGCTGGTCGGCCAACAGCATCAGGCTAGGCATCATCACCGCGGTGCTGGCAGTCGGCCTGGCCCTGTTGCTTGCTTTCAGTCTGCGCCGCATGCCCGATCGCGTGACCCGAATTTCTGTGCAATTGGCCAGTTTGGGCTATGCCGTTCCCGGAGCGGTGATCGTGGTCGGCTTGCTGCTGCCGGTGGGTTGGTTGCAGGCCCGCTTGCCGGACAGCTCGGTGGGCTATTGGGTGACAGCGACTTCGCTCGGTCTGGTGTGGGCCTATCTGGTTCGCTTTTGTGCGGTCGCGCTGCAGTCCTTGCAAAGCGGCTATTCCCGTATCCCGGTGAGTTTTGACGATTCGGCCCGCATGCTGGGCAAGGGCGACCTGGCCTTGTTGAGCCAGATTCACTGGCCGCTGCTCAAGCGATCCTGTGTCGCCGCTGGGCTGCTGGTGTTGGTTGACGTGATGAAAGAGTTGCCAGCCACCTTGGTGCTGCGCCCTTTCAACAGCGACACGCTGGCCGTGGTGGCCTACCAACTGGCCCGCGACGAACGGCTCGGGGAAGCCGCCTTGCCCTCGCTGGCCCTGGTGCTGGTCGGCCTGCTACCGGTGCTGCTACTGAACCGCACTTTGCGCGCTACGTCGCACTGAAAAACAGTTGGGAACAGGGCTAAAGGCCTGTCCCACAAGTTCAATGGGAGTTCATTCCTTGACAGCGCCGGTCATGGCGCTGACGTAGTGCTCAACGAAAAACGCGTACAAGATGACCAGCGGCAGTGAGCCGACCAAGGCGCCTGCCATCAGCGAGCCCCAGCGGTATTGGTCGCCATCGGTGAATGACGACAGAATCGCTACGGGCACGGTTTTCTTCTCGGTGCTGTTGATGAAAGTCAGGGCGTAAATGAATTCATTCCAGCACAGGGTCAAGCAAAAAATAGACGCCGAAATCAGGCCCGGGATGGCCAAGGGCAGCACGATTTTGGTCAGGATTTGCCAGCGTGTCGCACCGTCAATCAGGGCGCACTCTTCCAGTTCGTAGGGGATGGTTTTGAAGTAACCCATCAGCAACCAGGTCGAGAACGGAATCAGAATGGTGGGGTAGGTCAGGATCAGTGCAAACGGTGTGTCAAACAAACCGTACTGGAATACCACGGTGGACAGCGGAATGAACAAAATCGACGGTGGAACCAGGTAGGCCAGAAAGATGGCGCCACCGACCCACTGCGCGCCCTTGAAGCGAATGCGGGTGATGGCGTAAGCGGCAAACACACTGGCAATCAGCGACAGAATGGTGGCGCTGACCGCGATCGACATGGTGTTCCACAGCCATTGCGGGTAGTCGGTTTTGAACAGCAAGTCGTTGATGTGCTCAAAGGTCGGGTTCCAGACCCAAAATGGGTTGTGCTTGTCCAAGTCCAGCAACTGATCCTTGGGCTTGATCGACGTCATCGTCATCCAGTAAAAAGGAAACAACAGAACGAAGACGATCAGGGACAGTGGCAGATAAACCCGAACCAAGCGCTGTGGCAAGGTTGACAAGTAGTTCATGCCGTCCGAATGGTCGGCTTGCGTCAGCGCATTGCTGTTACTCATTATTCTCCCCCTGCTGCCACTTGCGGCGTTGCAAGCCGAACCAAGAAACCATGATGGCAGCGAGCAAGAACGGCACCATGGCGGTTGAAACTGCAGCGCCTTCGCCAATGCGTCCACCCATGATGGCAGTGTTGTAGGACATGGTGGCCATCAATTCGGTGGCGCCGGCCGGCCCGCCATTGGTCAACACCTTGATCAACTGAAAGTCGGTGAAAGTGAACAACACCGAGAAGGTCATCACCACGGCAATGATGGGGGTGAGTAGTGGGTAGGTGATGCGATAGAACATTTGCCAGGGGCTTGCACCATCGAGGGTGGCCGCTTCGTACAAGGAGGCCGGAACGGTTTGCAAACCTGCCAGCAGGGAAATCGCAATAAAAGGGACACCGCGCCAGACATTGGCGAAGATCACGCTCCAGCGTGAATTCCAGGTGTCGCCCAGGAAATTGACATTCCCGTCAATCCAGCCCCAGTGTCGCAAGGACCAGGAAATGACCGAGAACTGCGGATCGAAAATCCACCAAAAAGCGATGGCTGACAACACCGTCGGGACGATGAACGGAATCAGCACAATGGCCCGAATCAAGGCCTTGAAAGGCATGTTGTGGTTCAGCAGAATCGCCAGGTACAAGCCGAGGGCGAACTTGATGGCGCTGGCAACGGCGGTGTAAAAAATAGTGAAGAAAACTGCAGTTTGAAACTTCGGGTCACCGATGATCCACTCGTAGTTTTCCAGGCCGACGAACTGGCCAGTGGTACCAATCTTGGTGTCGGTAAACGACAACCAAATCCCCAGGGCCAGGGGATAAACCAGGAATAGCAATAAGAATGCCGCCGTCGGCACCATGAACAGCCAACCCAGCAGATTGCGGTTGTTGTTAATTCGTTGCCAGAGACCGGGGTGCGCGACCCCAGTGCTGCTTGCGGCGGCATTTCCTTGCATTGTTTTCCTTAACGGTAGATGCGCTTGGCTTGGCGTTCGGCTATGGAAATGGCTTCCTTGATGGTGGCGCGATTGGTACAAACCGAAGCCACCATGTCGAGCAGCACAAAATCAGCCAGCGCCGATGCGGCTTTCTCGCCGACCGAGCCCAGGCCGCCGGCTGTCAGGGTGCGTCGGCCAGCGTCCTTGAGCATCGACAGCTTCTTGTCTGAAGTCCAGACATTGTTGGCGTCGTAGGCATTCAGCGGATGGGTCAGGTAGGCCACGCCGGCTTCCAGCCATTTGTTGTAGTTTTCAGCTTCCATGGTGAAGGCCATGAAGGCCTTGCAAGCATTGGGAAACTTGGTGTACTTCATGGCCATCATCGGGTAGGCAATGTGGAATTCGGTGGGTTTTCCCACCGGTCCAATCGGCCAGAGCGAGTGGTTCATGTCGTCCATGATGTCTTTCATCTTGGCATCGCCCTTGGCCGCGCCGGCTTTGGCTGCGGCGTATATCGACACACCGTTGTTGGTGAGCGAAACCTGGCTTTCCAAAAACGCCTTGTTGTTGAACGAATCGTTCCAGGATGCGGTGCCGGTGACAAAAGTGTCTGACAAAGCTTTGATGTATTCCAGGGCCTTGACGGTCTCGGGCGAATTGATGATCACTTTGTCGGCCTTGTCCACCAGGTTGGAGCCGTGCGACCACAAGCCCCAGTGCACCCAGGCGTTGCCGTCGCCGGAGGCGCGGCCCAGGGCAAAACCACCCGCCACCGATTTTTCTCTCAGGGCTTTCATTAACTCCAGGAAGCCGGCGGTGTCTTTGGGGACTTCCTTGAAGCCGGCTTTCTCGATCATGCTTTGGCGGTAATTGATCACATTGCCGTTGTAGGCCACGGGAATGTCAATCCATTTGCCGCCGGACATGCCATAAATCTGGGCCGAAGGGGCCCAGCCGCCGTATTTTTTGCCCAGGTAGGTCGCCACATCGGTGACGTCGACGCACTTGCTTGGAAACAGATGGGGCAGTGAATACAGACCCCAGAATAAATCGGGTCCCTGACCGGTGTTGGCCGCCACGCTGGCTTTGGGCTGCACGTCGTCCAAGGACTCGTTGAGCACCTTGACATCGACACCGGTCGATTTCTGGAAAGCATCAACCAGGGCCATGAAACCGTCTTCCTCGCTCTGGACAAAACGCTTCCAGCGCAGCAGTTGCAGCTTGGCGCCTTTCTCAGGTTTCCAACTGGTGGTTTGGGCCCAGGCCTGGGCAAACAGCCCCAGGTTGCCGAGCGCACCAGCGCCAGCCACTGCAGCACCGGTTTTAAGCGCTTGCCGACGATTGAAGTTACTTGGATTCATCGCTATCTCCTCTGGTTAAAAATTAAAGGTCATGGAAAACCGAAAACACCAACAGCTTTAGACCCGCAAGCCGCTGACAGGATCGAACAAGTGCACGCATTGACTGCGCGGACGCAAGTGAATTTTCTGGCCCGGGGCGAACTCGTGACGCTCACGAAAAACGGCCACCAATTCTTTTTCGCCAAGCCGGGCAAATACCAAGGTCTCCGAGCCGGTAGGTTCAACCACTTGAACTTCGGCCTCGAAGCCATCATCGGCAATGTCCAGATGCTCAGGACGAATACCGTAAGTCACGGCCTGGCCGTCTTGCAAATTGTTGCCTGAGGCGGGTAGCGGCAGTCGCGCCAGGTTGGCCGACTCGACATGAGCCTGGCTGCCAGCGCGGTAAATACCGGAAATGAAGTTCATCGAAGGCGAACCAATGAAGCCAGCGACGAATTGGTTGGTGGGATGGTCGTACAAATCGAGCGGGCTGCCGATTTGCTCAACCCGCCCATCGTGCATGACCACGATCTGGTCGGCCATGGTCATGGCTTCAATCTGGTCGTGGGTCACATAGATTGAGGTCGTTTTCAGGCGCTGGTGCAAGGCCTTGATCTCGGTTCGCATGGCCACGCGCAACTTGGCGTCGAGGTTGGACAAGGGTTCATCAAACAGGAAAACCTGGGGGTCGCGCACAATGGCCCTACCCATAGCCACCCGTTGCCGTTGGCCGCCCGACAGCTGGCGCGGAAAGCGCTCCAGCAGGCTCTGCAAACCCAGGATGTCGGCGGCTTGGTTGACGCGCTGGCCCATAGTTTGTTTGTCAACTTTGGCCAACGACAAAGAAAACCCCATGTTGTCGCGCACCGTCATATGGGGATAGAGCGCGTAGTTTTGGAACACCATCGCGATGTCGCGCTCTTTGGGCGGAACCAGGTTGACCACACGATCGCCAATGCGGATGTCGCCTGCTGAAATGTTTTCCAGGCCGGCAATCATTCGCAGCAAGGTGGACTTGCCGCAACCCGAGGGACCAACCAAAACCGTGAACGAACCGTCGGGTATATCGATATCCACACCATGAAGAATTTCAGTCTCGCCAAAACGCTTCTTCACCGCTGCAATGTTGACACTTGCCATTCACTTCTCCGCTGTTGTGCAACCACTGCAAAACTGGAGAGAAGATATAGGTTAAACCGAATTGGGTCTATCAGGGTTTCCCCCTTGTGGCTGGAAAAAATAATCGGATGGAAGTCGCCGCAGCAGCAGCCCCAAAGCGCCGAAAAAGATCAGACGTATGCACATTGCATCAGGTGCTTGTGCTTCAGGTACGCTACCTGCCTAAAGGGCACGAAAGGCGCATAATTTCATGTACGAAGCCAGCACCTTGTGAAATACATTGCCAACTTGGCCGCAGGAGTCCCTGAGCTCTGAGGCGCTTTTTTAACGACGCGACTTAAGGGTATTCCGGGGTGGTAACAGATTGACAATTAACTATATTTAGCCTGTTGATATTTGACAAACACACCAAGGAGATGCCCCATGAAGCTCAGAAACCTGCTTGCAGCCTTGTCGCTGACAGGCCTCACCGCCAGCGCAGTTCTGGCCCAGGATGCCGCGAGCCTGAACTTGCGCAGCTTGGCGGCTAGCTGCGCTAGTTGCCACGGTACGGACGGTCGCCCGGTCAATGGTTCTACCCTGGTCCCATTGGCTGGCATGCCGCGTGAGGCCATGTTGGCGCAGTTCAAGGCCTTTAAAGACGGTAGCCGGCCCGCCACCGTCATGCACCAACTGGCCAAAGGCTATACCGACCAACAGGTCGAAGCACTGGCCACTTATTTTTCAACCCTTAAGCGTTAAGGAGTGATCATGAAAAGACGCAGTTTTGTCGGTGGTTCCTTGGCGATGGGGTCTTTGGGCTCATTGGGTGGCTTGGTGGGCTGTGCCAGTACGGGAACGATTCCATCCAAAGCCAAAGTGGTGGTGATTGGCGGTGGCTACGGCGGTGCGACAGCGGCCAAATATGTGCGCATGCTGTCGAACTACAAGATCGATGTGGTGCTGGTCGAGCCGAGCACCAGTTTTATTTCTTGCCCGATTTCCAACCTTGTGATTGGTGGCTCTAAGACCATGGGCGATATCACCAGCTCCTACGATCACCTGAGTGGCAAACACGGGGTGACGCTGGCCAAAGATAGGGTGACCGGGATCGACGCGGCCAAGAAAACCGTGACCCTGGCCGGTGGGGCCACGATCGGCTACGACAAGCTGATCGTCTCCCCCGGAATTGACTTGATGTGGGGCAGCATCGAAGGCCTGCAGGCCGCTAATGCCTCGGGTCAGATTCTCCAGGCTTGGAAAGCCGGGCCTGAAACGCTCGCCCTGCGCAAGCAGCTCGAAGCTATGCCCGACGGCGGTGTTTACGCTCTAACCATTCCGTTAGCGCCTTACCGTTGCCCTCCTGGCCCCTATGAGCGCGCCAGCCAAGTGGCCTCTTATTTCAAAAAAGCCAAGCCCAAATCCAAGGTGCTGATTCTGGATGCCAATCCCGACGTGACCTCCAAAGGACCGTTGTTCAAAAAATTCTGGGCCGACAACTACAAAGGCATGCTGGAGTACCAAGGCGGGCACAAAGCCGTCGCGGTGGATGCCAAAACCAACAGCGTCAAGTTTGAAGTGCAAGACGACGTTAAGGCCGCCGTGCTCAACGTGCTTCCTGACATGAGCGCAGGTGCTATCGCTGTGCAGTCCGGCTTGGCCAATGCCAATGGTCGCTGGTGCCATGTCAACTTCTTGACGTTCGAGTCCACTGCCGCCAAGGACGTTCATGTGATTGGCGACGCGACCATGTCGGCCCCGCTGATGCCCAAGTCTGGCCACATGGCCAATTCTCACGGCAAGGTGGTGGCGGCTGCCGTGGTGGCACAACTGTCCGGTCTGGAAGTCAATCCCCACCCCATGCTCAACAACACCTGCTATAGCTTTGTGAATGACAAGCTGGTGGTTCATGTGGCCTCGGTTCACCACTACGTGGCGGCTGAGAAAACCTTCAAGACCGTGGCCGGTTCGGGTGGGGTGTCATCCGGTCCGACCGAGTTGGAAGGGGTTTACGCCATGAACTGGGCGCAAAATATTTGGGCCGACACCCTGTCCTGAGACTTTGTGGGACAGACCGCAGCTACGCCTAGCGAGGCAGTTCTGTCCCCGACATTATGTAGCTATTGGCGGTTCGCATTGCGGGTCAGGCGAGCTCCGTTAATTGCCGTAAGTGGCAATTTGTGTGCACACCGTGCGGCACAGATTGGCCACACGTTCATCAATGATGCGGTAATGAATCTGCACCCCCTCACGACGCTTGCCCAGCACCCCGGCCTGGTACAACGTGGTGAGGTGTTGTGACATATTGGGCTGGGTGGTGTCGATCTTGCTGAGCAGATAGCTCACGTTTTTTTCGCCATCGCACAGGCAACTGATGATCTTCAGGCGCATGGGCGCTGACATCACCCGAAAGACGTCAGCGGCCCGCTCGAATACTTGGTCGGACTCGAGTATTTCTTTGGTACTTGGCTGCGTTGTTGTGTTTGCCATGAGCGGTGAGTTTGGGGGTGGGAAAACCCCAATATAACCGAGTTCGTTTATTGTTTATATTAGTTTATATGGATATACGGATTTAAAGGCGAGGGCCATGCAAGATGACGTGAATCTGGGTCGGGTCCACAAAGCGCCCGAGAGTTTTTTGGATAAAACCGGCATTACGACGGTTTTTGCCCAGGCCAAGCATGGCCGCCGTGATTTCATTCGCCATGCATTTGCCGCGGCTTCGGTGGGTGCGGCGATACCCGCGGCACTGGCACAGGGCAAGCCGGCACCTGAGCCGGTTGGTGACCCCCATATTTTGAATCTTCCCGAGCACAGCACGGGCTTGGGTCAGGGTGTTGCGGTGAATGAGGGCTATGGCAAACCTTCGAAATTTGAAGCCAATGTGCAACGTCGTCAAAGCCCCGGTTTGACTCAGACGACACAGTCCTCCGTGTCGTTTTCGCCTTTGCAGTCGCTGTTGGGCGTGGTCACACCCAGCGGCCTGCATTTTGAGCGGCATCACCAGGGTTGGTGGGACATCGACCCGAGCAAACACCGTCTGATGATTAATGGCATGGTCAAGGCGAGCAAGGTGCTGACCGTGGACGAGATCATGCGTTTGCCGGCCGTTTCTCGTTTTCATTTTATTGAGTGCGGTGCCAACACTGCAATGGAGTGGGGCAATGTGGCGGTGCCGACGGTTCAGTACACCCATGGCATGCTGTCCTGCAGTGAATTCACCGGCGTTTCGCTGATCACTCTGCTGGAGTTGGCAGGTGCCGATTTAAAGAGTGGAAAATTCGTGCTGGCCGAAGGGGCTGATGGTTCGTCCATGACACGCACCATCCCAATGGACCTGATCAAGTCAGGTGAAGTGTTTGTCGCCTATGGTCAGAACGGTGAAATGCTGCGACCCGAGCAGGGCTACCCACTGCGCTTGATCGTACCGGGTGTGCAGGGGGTGAGTTGGATCAAGTATCTGCGCCGCATTGAAGTGGGCGATCAGCCCTACGCCACCAAGGACGAGGCGATTCATTACATGGACTTGCAACCCGGCGGGCTGCATCGCCAGTACGCCAGCATTCAGGAATGCAAGAGTGTGGTGACCACGCCATCTGGGGGGCAAGTATTGATCGGCAAAGGCTTTTACAACATCACGGGCCTGGCCTGGTCGGGGCGCGGCAAGGTCAAACGCGTTGACGTGTCGGTCGATGGCGGGCGTAACTGGCGCAGCGCGCGGCTGGAGGGGACGATCCAGACCAAGTCATTGACCCGCTTTAACCTGGACTGGGTGTGGGACGGCCAGCCCGCCATCATTCAAAGCCGGGCCATGGATGAAACCGGCTATGTCCAACCCACTTACAAGCAATTGCGTGCGGTGCGGGGGACGCGCTCGACTTACCACAACAATGCGATCCAGTCGTGGTTGGTGACCGAGAGCGGGGAAGTGAAAAATGTTCAACTTTCCTAAGCTCGTTTTCGTCACTGCTTTGTGGGCAGTAACGATTGCGGTCAGTGCACAAGGGACGATCAAATACCCCAGTGTGGGACGCGACGCCACACCCAAGGAGGTCGCGGCATGGGACATTGACGTGAGGCCCGACTTCAAGGGCTTGCCAGCAGGCGCTGGCAGTGTGGCCAAGGGGCAGATCGTGTGGGAGAGTAAATGCGCCAGTTGTCACGGTGTTTTTGGTGAATCGGGCGAGGTATTCAGTCCCTTGGTAGGGGGCACGACGGCTGCAGATATCAAGTCAGGTCGGGTTGCGAGTTTGACCGATGCGGCATACCCTGGGCGCACCACCCTGATGAAGGTTCCCACCCTGTCAACGCTTTGGGATTACATCAATCGCGCCATGCCTTGGAACGCGCCTAAGTCGTTGAGCACCGAAGAGGTTTACGCCGTAACTGCTTTTTTATTGAATCTGGGCGGCGTCTTGCCCGATCACTATGTGTTGTCGGACAAAAATATCAGGGAAGTGCAGGAGCGTATGCCTAACCGCAACGGGATGACAACGCAGCATGCGCTGTGGCCAGGACAGGAATTCGTTTCACCCCGCATCAAGCCTGACACATCGAATGTGGCGTGCATGAGAAATTGTGCCTCTGAGGCTGTCGTGGCATCCCACATCCCAGACTACGCACGAAACGCTCACGGTAATTTGGCAGAACAAAATCGTCTGGTAGGCTCTCAGCATGGGGTTGATACGACCCAACCAGAAAAGAGAAAAGGATCAACGGCAACCAACCCTGCTAGGAGCGTGGCTGATCTACCGAAAGTCGCAGGCTTGGACGGGCGCAGCAAAGTGGCCCTCGCATTAGCCCAACAACACAGTTGCACGGCTTGCCATAGCGTGGACAGACGGCTAGTGGGTCCGAGTTTTCAGGAAATTGGAAAGAGGTATCCGGGGAAAGCAGGCTACCTCACTGAAAAAATCAAGATGGGTAGCAGCGGACTGTGGGGAGCAATCCCCATGCCTGCTCAGTCCCTGGGTGATGAGGAGGCTAGTACACTGGGTACTTGGCTGGCCTCAGGTGTGATTAATTAAAGACAGAACTGAATTAAAAGGTGATAGATATGCAAACTCGTCGCGAGACACTTCAACACAGCGCCGCCTTGGTCGGTCTGTTGGCTGGCACCGGACTTTTTCCACAATACGCTCATGCTTTCAATGCCCAAGCTTTTGAAGCCAAGACGTTGGCTGAGGTGCTCAAGGCGCTGGGGGCCAGCGCACCGCAAATGAGCCAAGATGTCAGCATCATTGCGCCCGACATCGCTGAAAACGGCGCTGTCGTTCCTATCGGTGCGGCTACCACGCTGGCTGGCGTCAAGCAACTGTTGATCCTGGTTGAAAAAAATCCGTCAACTCTGGTGGCCGTGTTCAACGTCAATCCCGCGGTGGAGGCCAATGTTGCGACCCGGGCCAAGATGGGCCAGTCTTCCGATGTGTATGCCGTGGCTATCATGAACGACGGCAAGGCCCTGTTCGCCAAAAAAGAAGTCAAAGTCACT
>CAXNKH010000028.1:0-10562 GCA_964202765.1 Burkholderiales bacterium
GAGACTCGCAAGGCACGGTGATATGGGCCAACGCCACCTGAGGTTTACCCTTGAGGTTGAGCCAACTCAGCTCATACGCTGTCCACAGATCAGCGCCAAAAAAGGGGGGCGCTGCGACCACCCCAATTTCTGCCCGTTTGTCAGCGCGCGGGATCGGGAACAGCAAGGAGGCGTCGTACTGATCGATATACGGTGTTGGCTTGCCCAACAAGGAGTTGTGAGGCGTGTTCATGCGCTGAGCCCTCTGCGTCGAAACACCAGCCGGTCTGCTTGTGAGGCTTGAGCGTCAAACCGGTAACCTTCTTGGCTAAAGCCTTCAAGTTGTCCGGGGGTCAGCAAACGCTGGGTAATAGCAAAACGTGCCATCAATCCGCGCGCCCGCTTGGCCATGAAGCTGATGATCTTGTACTGGCCGGCTTTGTACTCTTCAAATACGCACTCGATCACCCTGGCCTTGAGCACCTTCTGATCGACTGCCTTGAAGTACTCTTTGGATGCCAGGTTGATCAGCACCGGGGTCTTATCCGCCCTGAGCTGCTGACTCAAGTGCTCGGCCAGTCGTTGGCCCCAGAATTTGTAGAGGTTCTTGCCCAGGGGGTTGTCCAGTGGGGTTCCCATCTCCAAACGGTAGGGCTGGATCCGATCCAGTGGCCTGAGAACGCCATGCAAACCGCTCAGAATGGCAATGTGCTGCTGGGCCCAAGCCAGGTCGTCAGAACTCAGGGTCTGGGCAGCCAGTCCCCCGTACACATCGCCATTGAAAGCGAGCACCGCCTGCCTGGAGTTGTTAGCCGTGAACTTCGGCGACCAAGCCTGGTAGCGCGCCACATTGAGGCTGCTGAGCGCATCGCTCAGGTCCATCAGTTCAGCAATCTCGCGCGGCGACTTCTCGCGCAGCAGGGCGATCAGCTCGGCCGCCTGCTTGATAAACAGTGGCTGGCTGTGCCCCACTTCAGCGGTGGGTGTTTCGTAGTCCAGCGACTTGGCCGGCGAGAGTAAAAACAACATGTTCTGACGCGCTCTGCAAGATCAGACCCAGGTCGGGTTGAATTGGGTAGGAATAGTGGTTTAACGCAAATCACCCGCCAGTGATGCCAGTGAATCAGTGTCTATCATCACATGGGCCGGGTAGTGGGTGTGATCACAGCCGAGTTTAGCGCTGGCCCCGGCCTTGACCGCTGCACACATGGCGGGCGTGAATTCAAAACGCACAAAATGCACGGCCGAGGTCTTCTCCTCGTTTTCCCGTTCCATGTCTTCGTCAGCAATCGCATAGACCCGCGCCTGTCCCTCGACCTCAACAAACAAACGGTCTTCGACACCGATCAGGCGCGCCAACTCGCGCCTGCGTTCGTTGACATCCGGGTATTCGATCAACATCGTGGCTTTCCAATTGCTGCCATCGGGCATCAGCGAGGCATAGGCCTCGATTTCCTGGGCGATGCCCTCTTCTTCAAAGATTTTTTCAATCCGTAGCATCTCCTGGATTTGGTAGCGAATGGTGGTCTCGCTCTCAAACTGCAGGTTGATATGTTCACCCAGTGGCACGCTGCGCAGCTTCCTGTGCGCAATGATCGCTGGCTTGTGAACTTTCCGCCATTGACTGTAAGCCTCCAAGGTCATGAGGCTTTCGCGGGTAATTTTTCCAGTGATTTTCATAGTCATCCAATCAGTTGAGGACAACGCTAAAGGTCTGTCCCGAAAAGTTTCAAGTTAATCCATACGCCATACGAACCAGCGTTAACGGGTGTTCCAGCTGGGGTTTTCCCAGCTGATTGACGTCGAACCCCTGCGCGATGTGGTGGCCGCCCAAAGGGCAATCCGAGCTGATGAAGTCAGGCTGACCCCCATCTTTCATCGTGGCCATGGCTTTGAACAGGGGTTTGCCAATTTTCATCGCCTGTTGGTGGCTGGTTTTCTTCACGCCAAAAGTTCCTCCATGACCCGAACAACGCTCCACCGTGTTGATGGTGGTCTGCGGAATCATCTTCAACATTTCTTCTGTCTTTTTCCCGATGTTCTGGACCCGGCCGTGACAGGGGATGTGGTAGCTGACATTGCCCAAGGGCTGGACAAACTCGGTTTTTAGCAAGCCGTCACGCTTGCGCGCCATCAGGTACTCGAATGGATCCCACATGGCCTCTTTGACCCGTTGCACCTCTTCGTCCTGCGGGTACATCAGCGGCAGTTCCTGCTTGAACATCAGTGTGCAGCTGGGCACAGCACTCAAAATAGCAAACCCGTCTTTGGCGTACTGGGCCAGCACCGGGATATTGGCCTCTTTGCTGCTGTTGACCGATTCCAGATCACCCAACTCCAGCTTGGGCATGCCACAGCATTTTTCCTTCTCAATAAGTACATAAGGGATTTCGTTGTGATCCAGCACCTTGAGCAGGTCGTGGCCGATTCCGGGTTCGTTGTAATTGACAAAACAGGTTGCATAGATCGCCACCATGCCCGGCGTTTTAACGCCATGGCGGGTCGGGTAGTCCTTGGACTGGGGCGCACTGGAGCGAAACTTTTTCTTGGCCAGCACTGGCAACCAGGCATTCTTGTCCACGCCCAGGGTGCTCTGCATCACACTGCGAGCGACCCCGGTCTGATTGATGGCATTGACGGCTTGCACCACGATCGGGATGCCCGCGAACTGGCCATGAACGTCGGTTGAAGCAAGCAACTTCTCGCCCAGTCCCACTTCACCCTTCTTAAATTTGATGGCCTTGGCCTGCAACATAGTGTGCGGGAAGTCCACATTCCACTGATGCGGTGGCACATAAGGGCACTTGGTCAGGTAACACAGGTCACACAGATAACACTGGTCCACCACCTTCCAGTAATCTTTTTTATCAACGCCATCGACCTCCATGGTCTTGCCCTCGTCGATCAGGTCAAACAGGGTCGGGAAAGCTCCGCACAGGCTGACGCAGCGCCGGCAACCGTGGCAGACATCGAAAATCCGCTCCAGCTCATCGAAAGTGGCTTGCTCGTCGTAATAGTTGGGGTTCTTCCAATCAATCGGGTGACGGGTCGGGGCCTCCAAGTTGCCTTCGCGTGCCATGTTCAGTCCTTGCTAACAAATAAAAAAAACTTGTGGGACAGTCCACAGCGACTTGCGGAATCGGCTCCCGCCGATTCCGGGGAAGTGCACCAGCGCTGTCCCCAACCAATTAACCAATGGAGTTTCTGCATTGAACAAGGCTTACGCCCTGTTCAACACGCAAAATCCTGGATTAATCCACGAGTTCTGTCAGCGCCTTAACATAGCGATTAGCGTGTGAACGCTCAGCCTTGGCCAGAGTTTCAAACCAGTCAGCGATTTCGTCATGACCTTCGGCGCGAGCAGTCTTGGCCATGCCGGGGTACATGTCGGTGTACTCGTGGGTTTCACCAGCCACTGCGGATTTGAGGTTGTCACGGGTAGCGCCGATCGGCATGCCGGTCGCGGGGTCGCCGCACTGCTCAAGCCACTCGAGGTGACCGTGGGCGTGGCCGGTTTCGCCTTCTGCGGTGGATCGGAACAGTGCCGCCACATCGTTCTGACCTTCAATGTCAGCCTTGTTTGCGAAATACAGGTAACGGCGGTTGGCCTGTGATTCGCCAGCGAAGGCGGCTTTCAGGTTGTCTTCCGTCTTGGAGCCTTTTAGAGCAGCCATGGATTCTCCTTTGGGGTTGAAAATTAAAACGATTTGCTTTGAACGAGTTTGGTCAAAGACCCGTCAAGGTTAGCCACTCCTTCAGGCTGCGTCCAATTGGCTTCCTCAATCATGATGATATAAATTTACTATCGAAAGACAAAAATCATCATTTATTTCTATTAATCTAATCCTGAAGACTCCAATTAGCTCTGGTCTTTTGTGATGGCTTGGGGCAATATCGATCGCGTGAATGTCTTTTCGCGAACCAAGTCAAGTGAAAGTACCTTGCACCATGTCCAACACTGCCCCCGAGACCCCCTCAGCCGATGTCCAGCACCATCCGATTGTGGTGGTCGGGGCCGGTCTGGCTGGCTTGACCCTGGTTTGCAGTCTGGCCCGATTGGGCGTGCAGGCTGTTTTGCTGGAAGCAGCCCCAGGCATCGCCGGACCTCTTAGCGCTTCACGCGCCATCAGCTACACCCAAAAATCACTGGAGATATTCCAGCATCTGGGCCTGATCGATCAGATCATGAAAGCCAGCGTGCAGTGGCACATGGGAAGAACTTTTTCCGGATGCTACGAAATCTACAACGTCGACCAGCGCCATCAAAACAGCGGGAATTTCTCAAGTCAGCCCGCCCATGTCAATCTGCAGCAGTTCGATGTGGAGCGTTATTTAGTCGAACAACTGTCGCAACTCAAGCTCGGTCAAATCCGTTGGCAGTCACAGGTGTTGGCCTACCAAGAAGGCCCCAAATTTGCTGAGCTGACGGTACAGACCCCACACGAAAAAATCTTGGTTCAAGCTGATCACGTGATCGATGCGACCGGCCAGAACAGCCTGTTTCACGCCTGGTGCCAGACCCAGCAGGTCGTGATCGGGGAGCAGCATGGCTGGGTCACGGCTGATGTGCGCTTAATGCAAACCCTGCCACCAGAGCGCCACAGCTGGATCGAAGCACCTTTTAACGAACACCGAGCGGCCTGGAAAAGCCCCTTGCCCGACGGGGTATGGCGCTTTGACTGGCAACTCAAAGCCGGGGAGCAGGCCGATATGACCGAATCCGCCGAGTACGCACGGCTCCGACTGGAACAACAATTTGGCAACCCACTTGAGTTCGACATCCTCTGGTCAGGCTCTTATAGCTACCGCAGCCAATGCCTGGAAAAGCTTCGCGTCGGGCGGGTTTTTTTCATCGGCGATGCTGCCAAAATCATTGCCCCGCACGGTTCGCGCAGCGCCAACACAGGTGTTACCGATGCTTTCAACCTGGCCTGGAAGCTGGCCGCTGTGCTGCGCCAGCGCGCGCCCGATCGCCTGCTCGACAGCTACCACGCTGAACGACACGAAGCGGCGCTGCAAAACATCCGAATCAGCCAGCGGACGGCCCGTTTTCTAAGCCCCGGCAATCGCTCGGAAAACCTGCTGCGCCAGGCCGCCATCAGCCTGGCCAAGCCTTATTCCTTTGCGCGTCAATTCATGAACACCGGGCGCATGACTCAAGCCAGCAACTACCGGCACTCCCCTCTTTGTTCTGCCAGCGGCGGGACGTCCGCGCCGAACGTCAAGTTTCTCTGGGCCGACAACAGTACGGGCGTGCTCAATGACCTGCTGCGGTGGGCCGACGGCAACTTGCTGGTACTGGTGTTTGGCGATCTCTCAAGTGCGGCCTGCCAGCGTTTGACCCAAATCGCCAGCCACACACCAGCGCGCTGCATTCAGGTGCTAGGCGCCCACGGCAGCCCACAGGCGCTTGAGCATGTGCGCGATCCCTTGGGTCATTTGCAAGGCGCTTGCCATGTGTTTGGCCATGCCTGGGCCTTGCTGCGCCCGGACAGTTATCTGGCTGCCACTGGCGAGGCCGTTGACGCCGACCTGCTGGATGCAATTGAACTGTCACTGAGCATTTCACACTAGGAAAGCCATGAAAACCACCCTGCACCTGAGCGATGCCGACAGCTTTTATGAGCAGCTGCAAGATGCCCATCAAGGGCTTGAACGCGAGCAGTCCGAGTTGCTCAATTTTCGCCTGATCTTGCTGCTGGCCAACCAGATCGGCGACGCTCGAACTCTCAAGGAGTGCGTTGCTGCAGCAGCGAGCGTGGCTGGCGGATAAAATCCGGGTCAACTCTGAACCCGACCCACGGCATCCGATGCGATGCCGCTTGCCATGACCGACACCCAGCCAACCGCCCTTGCTCAACCCGGCCTCAACAGCCTGTCCAAATCTTTCGAACCTGCCGCCATTGAGGCCCAGTGGGGGCCAGAGTGGGAACGCAGGTCTTATGCCAAAGCGGGCTACCGGGGCAGTTCTGCGCCCAAAGCCGACGCTGCTGCATTTGCAATCCAGTTGCCGCCACCCAACGTCACTGGCACGCTGCACATGGGCCATGCCTTCAACCAGACCATCATGGACTCGCTCACGCGCTACCACCGCATGATGGGTGACAACACGGTCTGGGTCCCCGGTACCGATCATGCAGGCATCGCCACCCAGATCGTGGTGGAACGCCAGTTGCAAGATCAAAAATTAAGTCGGCACAACCTGGGCCGTCAAAATTTCGTTTCCAAGGTATGGGAATGGAAAGAGCAATCGGGCAACATCATCACCAGCCAAATGCGCCGCATGGGCGCCAGCGTGGACTGGAGTCGTGAGTACTTCACCATGGACGATAAGCTGTCCACGGTGGTCGGTGAAACATTTGTTCAGCTCTATGAGCAGGGCCTGATTTACCGCGGCAAGCGCTTGGTCAACTGGGACCCTGTGCTGCAAAGCGCGGTCAGCGATTTGGAAGTCGAGAGCGAAGAGGAAGACGGCTTTCTGTGGCACATCAGCTACCCGCTGGCTGATGGATCCGGCGCACTGACCGTGGCCACCACCCGACCCGAGACCATGCTCGGCGACGTGGCCGTGATGGTGCACCCTGAGGACGAACGCTACGCGCATTTGATCGGCAAACAGGTCACGCTTCCTTTGTGCAATCGCACCATCCCCGTCATCGCTGACGACTACGTCGACAAAGCCTTCGGCACCGGCGTTGTGAAAGTTACGCCAGCCCATGATGCGAACGACTACGCCGTAGGTCAGCGCCACCAGTTGCCACTGATCTGCGTGCTGTCGCTGGACGCCAAGATCAACGATGCGGCGTCTCTTGCCTATCGCGGACTGGATCGTTTTGCAGCGCGCAAGCAGGTCGTCAAAGATCTCGAAGCGCTGGGCCTGATGGTTGAGATTAAGAAGCACAAACTGATGGTTCCGCGCTGCACCAGAACCGGCCAGATCATCGAGCCCATGCTGACCGACCAATGGTTTGTCGCCATGAATAAACCGACCCCCACAGGAAAGTCCATCGCGCAAAAAGCCATTGACGCGGTGCAAAGCGGCGAGGTGACTTTCGTCCCGGAGAATTGGGTCAACACCTACAACCAATGGATGAACAACATTCAGGACTGGTGCATCAGTCGCCAGCTTTGGTGGGGCCACCAAATCCCGGCCTGGTACGACGAAGATGGCCAGGTCTATGTGGCGCGCAACGAAGCTGACGCACAGGCCCAAGCCCCCGGCAAGACGCTCAAGCGCGATGAAGATGTGCTCGACACTTGGTACTCCTCGGCGCTTGTTCCCTTCAGTACCATGGGCTGGCCACAAGCCACGCCAGCCAATGGCGGCGGTGGGGCCAACGCCAACATACTCAATGACTACGACCTCTATCTCCCCAGCTCAGTGCTCGTCACCGGCTACGACATCATCTTTTTCTGGGTTGCCAGAATGATCATGATGACCACCCACTTCACCGGGAAAGTCCCTTTCAAACACGTTTACATCCATGGTTTAGTGCGTGATGCTCAGGGCAAAAAAATGAGCAAATCCGAGGGCAATGTGCTGGACCCGGTCGACTTGATCGATGGCATTGCGCTAGCGCCCCTGCTGGATAAACGTGCTATCGGCCTGCGTAAACCCGAAACAGCACCGCAGGTGCGAAAAAACACCGAACAGGAATTTCCACAAGGGATTCCAGCCTTCGGCGCCGATGCACTGCGCTTTACTTTTGCCTCGCTCGCCACCCTGGGTCGCAGCATCAATTTCGACAGCAAGCGCTGTGAAGGCTACCGCAATTTCTGCAACAAACTCTGGAATGCCAGCCGCTTTGTTCTGATGAACTGCGAAGGACAGGATTGCGGCCTGAAAGAACACACAAAGCAGGAGTGCGCTGCACCAGGAATCGACCCCGCAGGACGCGTCGTCGAGGGCGGACCAGCCCATGGCTATTTGAACTTCAGTCAAGCTGACCGATGGATTGTCTCTTTGCTGCAAAAAATAGAGGCTGATGTGGCCAAGGGCTTTGACGACTATCGGCTCGACAACGTTGCCAGCTCAATTTACCAATTTGTCTGGGATGAGTTTTCCGACTGGTATCTGGAAATTGCCAAGGTACAGATCAACACCGGAGACGCAGCGCAGCAACGCGCAACCCGCCGCACTTTGATCCGAACACTGGAAACCATTTTGCGCTTGGCCCATCCCGTGATTCCCTTCATCACCGAGGAACTGTGGCAAAAAGTCGCGCCTGTCGCAGGTCGTATCGGCCCATCGATCAGCATCGCAGCCTACCCCATTAGTCAGCCCGACCGGATTGACCCGCAGGCACTGGCCTACATGATCAAGCTCAAACTGCTGGTCGATGCCTGCCGCAACCTGCGCGGAGAAATGAACGTGCCATCTTCGACTCGCTTGCCCCTGTATGTGATGGCCAACCAGCCGGCTGAGGCCGAGTTTCTCAAGCAAACCGCGTCGGTGCTACAGGCCCTTGCCAAACTCAAAGAAGTTCGGGTGTTTGATGACGATATTTCATGGTCCGCAGCCGCTCAAACTGCACCCGTGGCCGTAGTGGGTGAGGCAAGAATTTGTCTGCACATGGAAATTGACATTGCGGCTGAAAAAATCCGCTTGGGCAAGGAAGCAGCACGACTCGAGGGCGAACTTCTCAAAACCCAGAACAAACTGGGCAACGAGGCCTTTGTTGCCAAAGCACCGCCTGCCGTGATTGAACAAGAGAAGAAACGCATGGCCGATTGTGTGGCCACGCTGGCCAAACTGAAAGATCAGCTCAATCGCCTGGTCTGACCAACCAAGCGCCGTTAGCCTTTACGTTAACGGCGGCGCAATACGTGAACGAAGTCATTGCCAACAGTCTGTTGCTCCACCAGCTCATTGCCGGTTTGCTTGGCAAAAGCTTGGAAATCTCGCAGCGAACCGGGGTCGGTAGAGACCACTTTCAGCGTTTGACTGCTGAGCATGTCAGCCAAAGCCTTCTTGGCTCTGAGGATGGGCAGCGGGCAGTTCAGCCCTCGCGTGTCAATTTCTTTGTCAATGTTCATCCGGATTCCTTAAGCATCAAGCCCGATTTTAGTCCGCTCGCCTGATTCAGGCCGGAAACACGCCGGTAGAGAGATAGCGGTCACCGCGGTCACAGACCACAAAAACGATGACTGCATTTTTTTCACGCTTGGCAATCTCCTGCGCAACCCAGCAAGCGCCCGCAGCGGAAACCCCGGCAAAAATGCCTTCTTCCCGCGCCAATCGGCGACACATCTCTTCGGCATCCTCCTGACTGACGTAAATCAATTCATCGACGGTGCTTGCGTCGTAAATTTTTGGCAGGTATTCCTTCGGCCATTTTCGGATGCCGGGAATACGTGAACCCTCACTGGGCTGCGCCCCGATGATCTTGATCTTGGGATTCTTTTCCTTCAAATAACGCGAGACCCCGGTGATAGTTCCCGTGGTGCCCATGGCGCTGACAAAGTGGGTCACTTTCCCCTTGGTATCAGCCCAAATTTCAGGCCCCGTGGTCTCAAAATGAATGCGTGGATTGTCCTGATTGGAGAATTGGTCGAGCACCTTGCCTTTGCCTTCGCTTTGCATCTGTTCGGCCAAGTCACGGGCGTATTCTATGCCACCCGATTTCGGCGTGAGAATCAATTCCGCGCCAAACGCCTTCATGGTTTGGGCCCGTTCGATCGACAAATCCTCCGGCATGATCAACACCATGCGATAGCCCTTGATGGCCGCTGCCATGGCCAGGGCAATGCCCGTATTGCCCGAGGTGGCCTCGATCAAGGTGTCGCCCGGCTTGATTTCGCCTCGCTCCTGGGCCCGCGCAATCATCGACAGCGCTGGCCGGTCTTTGACTGAACCCGCCGGGTTGTTGCCCTCGAGCTTGCCCAAAATCACGTTGTGCTTGACCGCATTAGCCGCTGCTCCGATGCGTTGCAGCGCCACCAAGGGAGTTTTTCCAATGGCGTCTTCGAGGGTTGGATATTTCATAAGCTGCACTGTGCCATAATTTCAGCCTTCGCTTCTTCCTGCCCGGGTGGTGAAATTGGTAGACGCAGGGGACTCAAAATCCCCCGCCGCAAGGCGTGCCGGTTCGATTCCGGCCCCGGGCACCACGGTTTAAAAAAAACCGTTATGAATCAATAACTTGGCATGACTATGGACTACTTTATTAGTTATTCCTTAGTTCGATCATCATGCCCAAGGTCAGAATCGGTAACATCACGTGTATCGTGAAAGGCTACGTGCCGCCGTGAGCAACCCTGCACCGTCTGCAAGCCGTCCGGAGTCCACCTACACATCGGGGAACGTTGTTCAAACAAACGGAGCCACTTCTCACCTCAATAGATTTGGATTGATTGATGCTAAGTTCCAAGAAAAATAAAAATAGCACTATGAATAGAGTCGCAGGTGCAATCGGTAAATCGTTGGCCGTTTACCTCAGTAAAGAGCTCGAAATCAACGGTACAGCTCCACCATCCAACCCCTTGCATCTGCAGGCTACTTTGCGACCAGGTGATGTACTGCTGGTTGAAGGTAACACCCGAATAAGTGTTGCAATCAAATACCTAACCCAGTCCACTTGGTC
>CAXNKH010000029.1:0-10421 GCA_964202765.1 Burkholderiales bacterium
CCAGGATAATATTGCCTTCGGGGGTGATCTGGGGCGTCACTTCAAGCTTCAGATTGGCCTTTCTAAAGGCCAATGAGGTGGCACCACTGGAGGTGGCGGTTTGGTAAGGCAACTCGGTACCCTGCTCTATCAACGCCTTGCTCTGATCTGCCGTGACCACCCGTGGGCTGGACACCACCTTGCCCTTGCCATCGGCTTCGAGTGCCGATAACTCCAGATTGAGGAACCGGTTGGCCCCAGAGTTGAAGATGGAGACTGCAAAAGTGGCTGGATTAAATCCCCCTTGAGTCGCTGCAGGCAAATTAACGAAACTGTTGGGATTGATGGTCGCCGCGCCATCCTTATAGCTGGATCCTATAGTGGAATTAACGCGGGAACCATTCACGCTCACCAGCGGCACAGCACCGGCTGGGTTGATTCCCCCACCCAGCCTGACCCCCAGCGATTTCCCAAAGGTATCCGTCGCCACCACGATGCGCGCCTCAATCAGCACCTGACGCACTGCAATGTCCAGCTTGGTGATCAACGCCTGAATCTGTTCGAGCTTGGTGGCGATGTCGGTCACAAACAGCTGATTGGTTCGCTTGTCGGCAATCACGCTACCGCGCGGACTCAGGATGCGGGAGATATTGCCCGCACCCGCAATGCCGGGGACTGGCGCCGCACCCGGTGCTCCCACCACCACGCCCCTGAGGTGGTTGGCCACCTCTTCGGCTTTGGTGTAATTCATCTGGAACGATTGTGTCTGCAAGGGATCGAGTCCCTGCAAAGCGGCAACAGCTTCACGCTCCAGCTTCTCTTTGGCGATGATTTCATCCTTGGGCGCAATCCACAGCACATTGCCGTTCTTTCTCACGCCCAGACCCTTGGTCTGCATGATCAACTCGAGTGCTTGGTCCCAAGGCACATCCTGCAAGCGCAGCGTCACCGAACCGGTCACCGAATCGGAAGTCACCACATTGAAGTCGGTGAAGTCGGCAATCACCTGCAACAAGGACCGGACTTCAATATTCTGAAAATTCAAAGAAAGTTTTTGACCGGTGTAGCCTGGCCCTTGCGACAACTTGGATGAATCCACCTTGAGGGGCTTTACCTCAACCACAAATTGTTCATCACTTTGGTAGGCGGTGTGCTCCCACTGCCCGGTCGGCTCAATCACCATGCGAACGCGGTCTCCGATTTGAACTGTTGTGATGGCCTGAACCGGCGTCGCAAAGTCGCTCACGTCCATGCGCCGGCGCAATCCCTCAGGCAAAGTGGCCTGACTGAAATCAACCACCAGACTGGACCCCTGCTTGCGGATATCAACCCCCACCTGGCTGTTGGGTAATGAAACAATCACGCGGCCCGAATTCTCGCTGCCTCGACGAAAATCAATATCCTTAAGCGGTAGCGTGTTTTTGTTTGAGTTTTCCGAAAAACCAGGCATGACCGAAGGGGTTGGTGCGGCCTGCGCCACGGATTCCAGCGAGACCAGTAAAGATTTTCCTTGCAACTGCATCTTGTAGGTCACAGGCTGCTTCAAGTTCAAAACGACACGGCTGCGATCGCCTGACTGCAGAACATTGATTGACTTCAGATTACCCTGATTCACCTCTACCGTTGCACGACCCATGGCGTTGGAAACACCGGGGAAATCCAACGAGATGCGAGCTGGCGACTGGATCAAAAACCCGTTCGGTACAGCGGTTAGGGCTTGAGACAGGTCAATGCGAACCACCTCGGTACCGCCCTGGACCGAGCCCTTCACGGATTCGATGGTGTTTTGTGCCTGGGCTGACAACGTCACCAACAGCAGTGAAAAAGTAATTGCCAGCTGCCGCCACAAGAACTGCCTCACTAACGGATTTTGTTTCTTCATTTCAACCTCTCTTGCAATTGCAATGTCGCAGGGCGCTCAATCCACTCCCCTTCGGCATCCTGCACAATTTCACGCAATGTGACTTCTGTTTCGGTGATTTTGATCACGCGACCATAGTTTTGGCCCAGGTAATTTCCGGGTCGAACCTGATACAGCAGTTTGTCCACCTTCAACAAAGCAACCGGCTGACCAGCCCTGACCATGCCACCCACCAGCGACATGGCATCCAGCGGGAATGATTCGAGCGCCTCTTTGCGCCTTGCCAATTCGGGTGCAATCAAACGACCACTGGGCGAGTTCGGGGACATTTCACGCTTCAAGGCTTGACTGAGTTTGTCCTTGCTAAAGGGCTCGATCGCACTAGCCTGTTGGTAGGTTTCGGGTTCGAATTTTTTGGGTTCGGAAATTGGTTTGACGTTGGGCTTGATCTGTTTCTTCTGCTCCGCCATCCACTCGCGCAACTCACTTTCACGATAAGCCCCACAAGCTGACAGGCCCAGCATCAACCCCAGCAGCAGTGCAAAGCGCCACGCCTTCATTTCTTAGCCCTCTGCACTTGCTTTGCCGCCTTGCTCTGTACCGCCATTTCATCGGATCCCAGATAACGGTAAGTTTTAATTGTTGCATCCATCCCCAGTGCGCCATCCTTACCCGGAACAATCACCAAATTATTGAGCGTCACAATCCGTGACAAATTGGCAATATCAGAAGCAAAAGAACCAAAGTCATGGTAACGGCCAGTAACCCGAACAACGATAGGTTGCTCTGCATAATAGCCCCGCAACAACACCTGGCCCGGGCGAAACAACTCAAACTGCAAGCTGCGTCCCAATCCCGCTTGATTGATATCAGACAGCAGAGCGGACATTTCAGCTTTGCTCGGCAACTGCTTTTCAAGTTGCGCCACATACTGTAAAACTTGCTCGCGCTGCTTCTTCAAAACCTCCAAATTGACTGCCTTGGCCATTTTGACTTTGTATTCACTGCGCAGCTGAACTTCCTTCGCTTGTTCTGCCTTCAACTCCTCCTGCAATCCATCCAAACCGGCGAACCAGGCGGCAACCACCACCAACAGGGCCAGCAACGCCAGCAACAAGGCACGCGGCAACAACAGCCAGCGGGACGGCTCTTTGGGGTCAAGACCGCTGAATTGACGAATCAATTCGCTCTTCAAAAAAGAGAAATTAATCCGGGTTGGCGATTTGAAGTTCATGAAGCGTCTCTTTTATTGTTTTGCTGTCGTTGGCGCAAGAGATCCAGTCATTGCCGGTAGGGTCTGGCTCGCGACTTGAGCCGATTTCTCGATTTCACTGGCGCGCATCAAACGAGCTTTTACCGTGAAATTTGAGACCCGGCGCTGATCCCTCGCACTCAGGGCCATGCTGCCCGCCACAATTTCAACCAGCTCGGGCTTTGTTAACCAAGGTGTGTTGCTGGCGAGGTTACGCAACAACTCAGACACCCGCTCATTGGACTGCGCCACACCCTGCAAGGTCAGATTCTGGCTTTCTTGCTTCATACTGGTCAGGTACACCCCATCGGGCATCTGCTTGTCCAGTTCCGTGAGCAAATAGACTGGCAAATTGCGATCCGCCTGGAGCTCTTCTACCGCTTGCTGGCGGACCTGTAGTGCAACAATTTCTTCTTCGATTCGCGCAATTTCTCTGATCTCGGCATCAAGCCTGGTATTTTCTATTTGAAAAATCAAATTTTTGTCCTGCTGATCAGAGATCTGCATCTGAAACCAAAGATAAAAAAGCCCAACCAGCAAGACCCCAGCGATCGCCGCCATCACCAGCGACAGATTGAAGACTTCGCGCCGTTTTTGACGCGCCAGTTCACGGTGCGCCAACAGATTGATCTGGATCAAGGCTGAAACCTCCGTAACGCAAGACCACATGAGATCACATAGGAAGGTGCTTCACGCGTCATCCACTTCAGAGGTACGCCGCCTGCGATTTCCATGCCCTCGAAGGGATTCAGAACACGGCATGAGAAATTGGTTTGATCCATAACGGCCTCAGCCAGGCCAGCCAGAGCTGACGTTCCACCTGCCAGCATCACGTAATCAACCGATTGATGGGTGGTGGTGGTAAAGAAAAACTTCAAGGCCCGCTCAATTTCTTGGGCCAACATGTCCACAAATGGAAGCAGCACCAAATCCTTGTAATCATCGGGTAAATCAGCGCTGCACTTCCTGCTTTCAGCCTCTTCCGCTAATAATCCGTACTGATTCATGATCATCTCGGTCAGCTGATGGCCGCCAAAAGTCAGATCGCGCTCGTAAAGAACTTCTTCATCGCAGATGACCTGAAGACTGCTGGTCAAGGCCCCGAACTCGAACAAAGCCACCACCATGCCTCCCCCCTGGTTGGGAAGCATCCCAATCAGGCGCTGGGTGGCCAGGCGGGCGGCATAGGCCTCGATGTCAACGATGACAGGTTTGAGTCCAGCCGCCTCGGCCAGACCCTGAAGATCCTGGACCCGCTCGCGTCGCGAAGCGGCAATCAACACATCAAGGTCACCTGAAGAAGTCTGACTTGGTCCAACAACGCAAAAATCAAGACGGACTTCTTCCAGTGGGAAAGGAATGTACTGGCCAGCTTCAGACTCAACCTGAAATTCCAGTTCTTGCTCAGTTAAGTCAGCGGAGATAAGAATTCTTTTAGTAATGACCGCCGAGCTAGGGAGCGCCATTGCCACACTTTTGGTTTTCGAGCCGCTTTTTTCAATCAGTCGCCGCAACGATTGGGCAACTTCCTCGAATTTCTCAATGTTTCCAGCCACCACCCAGCCTTGCGCCAGTGGCTCGATCGCACAGCGCTGAAGCACCAGCTGGCCCGTCGAATTTCGGCCCAACTCGACCAATTTGATGCTGGTCGAACTGATGTCCAAGCCCAGTATGGGGGCTGATTGTTGACTGAACAATTCTCTCAAAGAGAGCAAATTTACCCCCCTGATGTCAGCAAAGCAAGTTAGAAATAAACTGGCGTAATTGGGCAAATCCTATCAGCAAGGTTTCACTCGCTCAAGGGTTTTTATAATTAATTGCGTTTTCATTAAAAACCTTATGCCATTCAAACCCAAGTCCAACACCCCCGCAAGTGGGCTAAAGCCTGCATCCTCCTATGCCGCCGACAAGGCCTGGCTGCTGCGCATGGCGCTCTGGGCCGTGGCACTTTTATTGGCGGGCCTGGTGGCGCTGCTCTGTGTCATCGCACTGGCGTTGGCCGTTGCTTTCCCGAACCTTCCCGACATTTCAGACCTGTCGGACTACCGGCCTAAATTACCGCTACGGGTGTTTTCTGCCGAGGGCACCTTGATCGGCGAGTTTGGCGAAGAAAGGCGCAACCTGACCCCGATCCAAGATATCCCTAAAGTCATGACCCAAGCAGTTCTAGCCATTGAGGACTCCCGCTTTTACCAACACCCGGGCGTTGATTACAAGGGCGTGATACGGGCAGGCTTGGCCAATTTAGGGCGAGTCAAGAGTCAGGGTGCCTCGACCATCACCATGCAAGTGGCACGCAATGTTTATCTGTCCTCGGAGAAAACATTCACCCGAAAAATCTATGAGGTTTTATTAACCTTCAAGCTGGAACACCTGTTGTCCAAGGACCAGATTCTTGAGATCTACATGAACCAGATTTTCCTGGGCAATCGCGCCTATGGTTTTTCAGCGGCTGCAGAAGCTTATTTTGGCAAATCACTGCAAGACATCTCCATCGCCGAGGCTGCAATGCTGGCCGGACTGCCCAAGGCACCTTCGGCCTATAACCCGATCAACAACCCCAAGCGTGCCCGCTCACGTCAACTCCACATCATTGACCGGATGGAGGAAAACGGCTTCATCACCAAAGAGCAAGCCCAAATTGCGAAAAAACAAGTACTTAAATTGAGGTCCAGCACAGACAACACCAAAACCCATGCCGACTATGCGACTGAAATGGTGCGTCAATCGATCTACGCCCAGTACGGCAGCGAGACTTACACCCGTGGCCTCAACGTTTACACCACGATACGGGCCGATGACCAAGCAGCCGCTTACGCAGCCTTGCGCCGCGGCATCATGAACTTTGAGCGACGTCAGATTTACCGCGGCCCCGAACTCTTTATCAACCTGTCGGAGAACGCGAAAGAAAGAGAAGACGCGATCGATGAAGCACTTGAGGATCATCCGGATAACGGCGATGTGATGTCGGCCATTGTGCTGGAGGCCAACCCAAAGTTGGTGAAAGCCGTTCGTCAGAACGGTGAGGTCCTGGAGGTTAGCGGTGACGGTCTGCGACCAGTGCAATCAGGTCTCTCCAGCAAAGCCCCTGCCAACATCAGGTTGCGCCCAGGGGCCCTGATCCGCGTGACCAGAGCCAGCAAGACCGATGCCTGGGAGATCACCCAACTGCCCGAGGTGGAGGGCGCTTTTGTTGCGCTGGATCCGCGCGATGGATCGATCAAGGCCTTGGTCGGCGGCTTTGATTTTGTCAAAAGCAAATTTAACCATGTGACTCAAGCTTGGCGTCAACCCGGCTCGAGTTTCAAACCTTTTATTTATTCTGCCGCCCTGGAAAAGGGCTTCACCCCTGCCACCGTGGTGAATGATGCCCCGCTCTTTTTCGACGCTGGTGTAACCGGTAGTCAGCCTTGGGAGCCTAAAAACTACGATGGGAAATTTGAAGGGCACATGAGTTTGCAAACTGCCCTGGCCAAGTCAAAAAACATGGTATCGATCAGGATACTGCAGGCCGTGGGAGCACAAAATGCACAGGGCTGGATATCCCGTTTTGGGTTTGAAGCTGACAAACACCCCGCTTACCTGACCATGGCGCTGGGCGCAGGTTCGGTCACGCCGATGCAGATGGCAACAGCCTATTCGGTTTTTGCCAACGGGGGCTACCGGATCAATCCCTGGCTGATCACCAAAGTCTCGGAGCAAAGGGGCAAAGTTCTGCTCGAGTCCAAACCACTGGTCCTCGATGAGTCGGTTCGTTCGATTGATGCCCGCAATGCTTTTGTTATGAGCAGCCTGCTGCAGGAAGTGACCCGTTCTGGCACGGCGGCATCAGCCCAAAGCACACTCATGCGCAGAGATATCTACGGCAAAACCGGGACCACCAATGACTCCATAGATGCCTGGTTCGCTGGCTACCACCCCACGTTGGCGGCAGTGACCTGGATTGGTTATGACACCCCACGTAAACTGGGTGAGCGCGAAACTGGCGGCGGTTTGAGTCTGCCCGTATGGATTAATTTCATGGAACACGCCCTGAAAAATGTTCCCATCACCGAGCTACCGGTGCCCGAAGGCGTAACAAATTCGGGGGGGCAATGGTTTTACAACGAGTACCTCAAGGGCGCGGGCGTGAGCAGTCTGGGGCTGGATAGCAAATCGAGTTCAAGCCCCGAAGCCAGTCAAAACCTGCCGCCCGCTGACGAAAAACGCAAAATTCTTGATTTATTCAGAAACTAATAACCTTGCGGGACAGATCTTTAGCTCTGTCCTCAACACTTTGTAGCTGTTAGTTGTCCAACTTGCGGGACAGATCTTTAGCTCTGTCCTCAACTAATTAAACACCAGTGGACAACCCGCTTGCTCACTCGCATAGCGCGTCAGGCCGGCAAAGAATTCACCGGCGCCCTTGGTGTCCATCCACTGTGCACCATCGAACTTGTAGTGGTAGCCGCCAGACCGTGCTGCCAACCAGATTTCATGCAAAGGTTTTTGCAAGTTAACAACAATCTGACTTCGATTGGAAAAAACCAAGGTGACCATGCCGCCGGTGCGTTGGTTGTCGATGTCAACCTCGCTGTGATCGTTGATTCGATCACAGCAAGCCTCAATGGATTGGAGCAAGGTTTCGGCGCGGTCCATGAATTCAGAGTCAGTCATTACAATTTCGTGATGTTGCGTATTCCCCGAATTCTAGTCACCACGACCAGTCTGGCACTGAGTGCCGCCTGCCTGTCCTCCTGCGGACAGCCCGGAGCGCTGTATTTACCCACCGATCCCGCTGCTGCGAACCGTGCCAGCTTGCCCGAATCGCTGCGCCCCTTTCCCAAGGTCCCAGCAACACCCGCCCCCATAGCCCCAACTGCACCCCATGAAAAATAAGAATCTTCCCGGACAGCCCCACATTGCTTACCATGGTGGAGATCTTTTTATTGAAGATGTCCGCTTGGCTGACTTGGCACAGGCCCACGGGACCCCTCTTTTTGTCTACTCCAAAGCGGCCATGCTGGCGGCCCTAGCAGCTTATCAGCGCGGTTTTTCGGGGAAAAACGCCCAGATTTTTTATGCCATGAAAGCCAATTCATCGTTGGCAGTATTGCAGGTTTTTGCCCGTGCTGGTTGTGGTTTTGACATTGTGTCCCAGGGCGAACTGCAACGAGTTCAGGCCGTTGGCGGTGACATGAAAAAAGTTATTTTCTCCGGGGTGGGGAAAACTCAGAGCGAAATGCGTTACGCCCTGCAAGCCGGGATCGCTTGTTTTAATGTGGAGAGTGAATCCGAGCTGCAGACCCTCAATGACGTGGCCCTCTCTGTGGGCCAACGTGCTCAGGTGAGCATTCGGGTCAACCCCAACGTGGATCCTCAAACTCACCCCTATATTTCAACCGGGCTCAAGGGCAACAAGTTCGGAGTGGCCCATGAATGCGTTCTGGCGACCTACCAACGTGCCGCCGCCCTGCCCGGTTTGCAGGTGGTCGGTATCGATTGCCACATTGGGTCCCAAATAACGCAGGAAGCGCCCTATCTCGATGCCATGGACCGCGTGCTCGACCTGGTGGAGGACATTGAGGCCGCAGGAATTGCCATTCATCACATCGATTTTGGCGGTGGATTGGGCATCGATTACCAAGGTGACACCCCACCCGCGGCCGATGTCTTGTGGGCCAAATTACTGGCCAAGCTAGATGCCCGGGGTTATGGCCAACGCCTGCTCATGATCGAACCAGGTCGGTCCCTGGTGGGCAATGCCGGCGTCTGTCTGAGCGAGGTTCTGTACTTGAAACCGGGCCAGCAAAAAAACTTTTGCGTCATCGATGCCGCCATGAACGATTTGCCTCGGCCCGCCATGTACCAGGCTTTTCATCAGATCGTTCCTTTGCAAGAGTCAGCCCCAAGTTCCACCCCATCGCTTTGGGACGTGGTCGGCCCCGTTTGCGAAAGCGGGGACTGGATCGGTACCGAGCGCAGCCTGGCCGTGCAGCCGGGGGATCGCCTGGCTGTGCTGTCCGCCGGCGCCTATTGCATGAGCATGGCCAGCAATTACAACACCCGAGGCCGTGCCGCCGAGATCCTGGTTGACGGCGTCCAGGCCCACCTCATCCGTCAGCGCGAAACCGCTGCCGACCAGATGCGGGGCGAAAATTTAATCTGAGCCTAGGGGCTTATCCTGGACGGCTCCAAGAGCTTGTAGGCGAAGGTTTGTATGGATCAGTTCGGTGCGGCGCACCGAACTGATCCTGCCGGGGTGGTTGGTGCTCCATCGCTGTGAACCGTCACTCCCGCGAAAATTGGAAAGAAATGATTGGTGTGGATGGCGCAGCGCCACCAAGGAGGAGCCCGAAGGACGAGGGACAGTCGCGAAGCGGTCCACACCAATCATCTCAGCCAGCAACAACCTGTATCCGGACACGTTCGAACGGCAGCGAATCTCAGACAAAACCAACGCCCCTTGCTGTCATGAGTCCCGAATCGGTCGATATTTTCGTCGCAGGCGCCGGACCAAACGCCAGCCCAACAACAAGGTCACGATCGCCAGATAGACCCCGACTTCGGCAAAATCGTTCTTGCCCGCTCGCATCCAGAAAAAATGCAACAAGGCCAGTCCAGCCACGACATAAACCAGTTTATGCAAAGTCTGCCAGCGCTTGGAGCCCATCGCCTTGATGGCGCGGTTCAATGAGGTCAGAACCAGCGGGGTCAACAACAGCAAGGCTGTAAACCCCACCAAGATGAAAGGGCGCTTGGCAATGTCCTGACTGATATCGCTAATATCAAAGCCCATATCGAACCCGCTGTAACTCAAGAAGTGCAGCACGCCATAGAAGTAAACATACAAGCCCAGCATCCGACGAAAACGGGCCAGCTCAGCCAGCTTGAACATGACGCGCACAGGCGTCACCGCCAGCACCAGACACAGAAATCGCAGGGTCCAGTCACCCAGGGAGCGGATCAAGGCCTCCGCCGGATTGGTCCCTAATTGGTTTGTTACGGCAGCCAACATCAGCCAGAAAAAAGGTATGGCACAGACGATGAAGAGCACCGGTTTGGCAGCCCGGTGCAGCAAAAATTTGTTCATCAATGAAACACCGTCTCGCAGCAACCGTCTTCAATAGTTTTTCTTCAAGTCCATGCCCGCATAAAGCTGCCCAACCTGAGCTTCATAGCCATTGAACATCAGGGTTGGACGTTTCTTGGCGAACAAGCCATCTTCGCCAATACGTCGCTCAGTGGCTTGACTCCAGCGTGGGTGCTCGACCTGGGGGTTAACGTTGGAGTAGAAGCCATATTCATTCGGTGCCGCCTTGCTCCAGGCAGTGGTAGGCTGGGTGTCGG
>CAXNKH010000030.1:0-10297 GCA_964202765.1 Burkholderiales bacterium
TGGCAGAACCCAGTAGCACTTGAGCGCCTTCGAGCTGGCCGCGGTAGACCGCCAAATCGCGGGCAGAGTAGCGCGCACCTTCTTGCTGTTTGTAACTGGGGTCGTGCTCTTCGTCGACCACGATCAAGCGCAGTCTGGGCAGCGAAGCAAACACCGCCATTCGGGTTCCCAACACGATACGAGCGCTACCGGCGTGTGCCGACAGCCAGCTTTTGAGGCGCTGCGGATAGGTCAGTCCGCTGTGCAGCGACACCACGGCCGCCTCGCCATAGAGCGGGGCAAAGCGCTCGACAAAGCGGGCTTCGAGCTGGGGCGTCAAATTGATCTCGGGCACCATGACCAAAGCCTGGGCTGTTGGGTCGGCCGTTAGCACGTCTTGAACGAAGCGCAAATAGACCTCGGTCTTGCCGCTGCCCGTGCTGCCAAACAAAAGAAAAGGCCCGGGGTTTTGTTCGATTTGCGCTAGGGCCTGGCTTTGTTCTTCGCTTAATTCCAGATCTGTGCTGCTAGGGGTCGGGGGAGAGACGCTAGGTCCAGGTTTTCGTTGCAGGCGGCGCATCAGTTGGGCGCTGCTGAGATCGCGCAGTTGCGGCGGCAGCGCTGCCAGCGCGACCTCACCTAGCGAACGCTGGTAATAGCGAGCGCAAAAGCCGATCAGCGCGCGCCAGGACGAACTCAAGGGGGCAATCGAGTCCAGCGCGGCGCTGACAGGCCGGGTTTTCTCGGGGGAAAAGCCCGGCTGATCTGTGTTGCCCGGGCTGTCCCACACCACGCCCAAGGTTTCGCGCTTGCCCAAAGGCACGCGCACCAGGGTTCCGGGGCACAGCAGGGTCTGGCTTGCGTAGCTCAAAGGCCCGGCCAGTTGGCTGTGCGCCGGGGTTTGAACTACAACGGATAGCCGGTACGACATACATCAATTCCAGGCTGAGTTTTATCTGAGGTTATTTGTTGAAATATGACGCAAGCAATTGATTCATATAAACTTTTTGAAATCATGCTATTTCTGTGGATAACTTTGTTGATATGTTCGCGATGCGGCCGTTACGGCCTTCAAAATCAAGGCTTCAGCTAGCTTGCCAGCAAAACAGGCTGGATTTAATAGTCTTTATAAATCAATGAGTTACGACAGCTATCGGTTTTGTAGCGGATTAATTCTAAAATTAAATTTATTTTGGCTCACACCCTGATTTTTGTGCATAAGTTGGCATGTGCCCACTATTTTCCGGTAAAAAAATGCTAGGGTTTCCCACTAGGGGTTTAGGAGCCTAAGCCCGCATTTTCCGGGAAAAATCGTGTACCGCACGGACCAGATGGGCGACATGATCGGGCGGCGTGTACTGGCTGATGCCATGGCCTAGGTTGAAGATGTGGCTGGGGCCTGTCAGGTCGGGCTGTCCAATTGGCGTTTGGTGCGGCAGGCCAAAGCTGCTCAGCACCCGGCCGACCTCCTGCTCAATCTGATCGGGCTGTGCGAACAGCACGTTGGGGTCAATATTGCCCTGCAAGGCCTTGCCCGGAGCGCCGACTTCGCCACCGATCAGCGCGCGCGCCTGTCCTAGGTTGACGGTCCAGTCCAGACCCAGCACATCGCAGTCGAGTTGAGCCATTTCTTTGAGCCACAGTCCACCGCCCTTGGTGAAAACGATGCGAGGTATGCGCACGCCATGGCTCTCGCGCTTGAGTTGGGCCAGTACGCGAGCGGTATAGGCCAAGCTGAAGGACTGGAACGCGCCATCGGCCAAGACGCCGCCCCAGCTGTCGAAAATCATGACGGCCTGGGCGCCGGCGTCAATTTGGGCATTGAGATAAAGGGCGACGGCGTCGGCGTTGATTTGCAGCATCTTGTGCATCAAATCAGGCCGTTGGTACAGCATGGTTTTGACCAACCGGTAGTCGTCCGAGCCAGCGCCTTCCACCATATAACAGGCCAGGGTCCAGGGGCTGCCTGAAAAGCCGATCAGAGGAACCCGGCCGTTGAGCGCGCGGCGAATCGAGCTAACGGCATCGAAGACATAGCGCAGCTTGTCCATGTCGGGTACTTCAAGCCGCGCTACCGCCGCCTCATCGCGCACCGGGTGGGCGAATTTTGGGCCTTCACCCAAGGCAAAACTCAGACCCAGACCCATGGCATCGGGCACGGTCAGAATGTCGCTGAATAGAATCGCCGCGTCCAGCGGAAAACGCTCCAGCGGTTGCAGGGTGACTTCGGTTGCGAAATCGACGTTGGTGGCCAGTCCCATAAAGCTGCCTGCTTTGGCGCGGGTGGCCCGGTATTCTGGCAAATAGCGTCCGGCCTGGCGCATCAGCCAAACCGGGGTGTGGGTTGTGGCTTGGCGCATACAAGCGCGCAGGAAAGTGTCGTTTTGAAGCGGTGCGAAGCGTGAACTCATGGTCCGATTGTCGCCTAGAGCTGGCGCGCTAGCCCTGGCGACGGGACTGCTCAATCAACAGACATTTGTCCTGCACCACCCGCAGGCCGGCGAGGCGGGCCTGTTCGGCAGCGCCGGGGTGTTCAATGCCCAGTTGCATCCAAAGCGCCTTGGCGCCGATCTGGATCGCTTCGGTGGCGATGGGGGGAATGTCCACGCTGTTGCGAAAGCAACAAACCACGTCGATCTGTTCGTGTTGGGCCGCCTCGAGCAGGCTGGCATAAACTTTTTGACCCAGAATGGGCGCGGCGCTGGCCATCGGGTTGACCGGAATAATGGTCCAGCCTTGGGCCTGCATATAGTGCGCAACTTCATGGCTGTCCCGCTCGGGTTTGGGCGACAGGCCAACCACTGCCACCTTGCGGTAATGCTGCAGGATGTAGGCTATGTCCAGGGCTTGGTTGTGGTCTTGGTTTTGGATGGGGCTCATGGTGTCAGTTCGGCAGCGTGGCCAAAGCGGCGCGAACTTCGCCTACGCTCAAAATCTCGGACAACAACAAAGGGGGCTTGGCATGTTGGTAAATTACATAGACCGGCACCCCGTTGCGACCCAACTGGCGCAAGGCGGCGGTGATGGCCGGGTCGCGCCGAGTCCAATCGGCGCGCAGCAGGTTGATGTTTTTGCGTCGGAACTCGGCCAGCAGTGCAGGATCGGACAGGGTGGTCGTCTTGTTGTATTGGCAGCTCACGCACCAGGCGGCGCTGAAGTCAACAAAAACAGTTTGCTTGTTTTCAAGCAACTGTTCTACTCGTCCCGGCTGCCAGGGCTGCCAGAGCGAGTCGCTGACCTCAGCCCTGCTGTTTTCACTGAGCTTGACCACGTTCGGCCCCAAGGTCCAAAGCGAAAAGGCGGCAAGCGCCAATAACAGGCTGGTGCTGAACAGTCGGCTTGGGCCGCGCAGGGTCAGCGACCAAAGAAAAGCGCCGAGCAACACCAGCAAAGCCAGTAGTGCGCCAGCGCCGTCGATCCCGCTTTGCTGGCCCAGTACCCAGACCAGCCAGGCGACGGTGGCAAACATTGGGAAGGCCAGGAAATGACGGAGGTGGAGCATCCAGGGCCCGGGTCGCGGCAGGACCCGTGCGAACGCCGGAACAAAGCTGGCCAGTAGGTACGGCAGAGCCAGGCCGAAACCTAAGGTGGCGAAAATAAACAAGGCCTGCGGCGCGGGCAGACTGACGGCAAAGCCAAGTGAGGCACCCATGAAGGGTGCGCTGCAGGGGGAAGCAACAGCCACAGCCAGCACGCCGGTGAGGAATGAGTCGAGGACCGGATGGCGAGCCTGGAAGGTAGCCCATGAAGACGGCAGAAATTGAGCAAATTCAAACAGACCGCAAAGGTTCAGGGCGATCAGAGTGAACAGGGCTGCCAACGCGGCGACCACGGCCGGATTTTGCAATTGGAAACCCCAGCCCAGACTTTGACCAGCGGCACGCAGACCCAGTAACAACAGGGCCAGGGCGACAAAGCTCAGGATCACGCCGGCGCTGTAAGCCAAGCCACTGATGCGGTGGCTGCGGCGGTCGTCGGCGTGGCGGGCGAAGTTCACGACCTTGATGGCCAGTACCGGAAAGACGCAGGGCATAAGGTTGAGCAAGAGGCCGCCCAAAAGCGCACCCAACAGGGCGGCGCTCAGGCTCAGGGTTGACACGGCAAGGGTACTGTTGTTTTGCAAAGCAGCTTGCAGGGCGGGTGACAGCTCGGAGCGTTGGGCCACAGGCGGCCATGTACCTTGAACCGGTACCTCGATCCGCAAGCCCTGATTTTTGTACTCAAGCAGCAGCGGCAAGACAGAGGGGCTGGTACTGCGCTGGGCCGATAGGGCCAGTTGCGCGGTCCAGTTGGCGCCTTGCCAAGCTTGGGTCAGGGGCGAGGCTGGGTTGAGGATCCCGGGCGTTTCAGGAAAGAGTGCCAAGGTCTGGTCCCGCCAGCTTGCGGGCAGACCGCTGATGCTGAACTTGAGCGAGGAGCCGACGATCTCGATCTGGCTGTTTGCGGCGTTGAGCGCTGTGGGCTGGGCGGCGAAGGCCGCTTCAAAGATTGAGGCATTGACTGCGCTTGAGCTTCGTGTGGGAATAGTCAGCTCAAACTGACCCTCCTCAGGAATACACTCCAGCTTGCAGACCAGCCAGCTGGCCTTGAGCTGGACTCGCAGGGAATCGGACAAGGGCTTGAACTCAGGGCTGAGGGTCAGTGCCACGGGCAACAGCACCCGCCCCTCATACCCGTAGTTGACCAGGTTGCCTAAGGGAATTTTTTGCGGTATCGGCCAGCCTATGTCACTGGCACTGACACCCGCTGGCAGTGTCCATTGCAACACGGTGGACAGACCGGAGTCGCCCGGGTTCTTCCAGTAACTGTGCCAGTGTGGCTGATGCGTCAGCTGCAAAGCGACCCAAACGGGTTGGCCCGGGGCCAGGCCCTGCGGCGCAAAGGCCATCAATTCAGCGCGGGTCTGGGCCGTGGTGAGTACCGGTTTTCCCAGTATTTGCGCCCCACTAGGGGGCGCAAAAGCGCCGACCAGGAAGAGGAGGGCCGCCAAATGGTGCAATAGCTTGGTGATTGTCATGGGTCGCAGGGTTCAGGCCTGAATATAAGTCAAGCGACCAGCCCTGGATAATGTGCCATGTTTTTTGTTTCTGTAGTTCGGCCTCCTGCCATTGTGTTGGCCACGCTCAACGCCAAATACATCCATGCCAGCCTGGGTCTGCGTTACCTGCTGGCCAATATGGCGCGTCATGGCGGTGTCGATTTGCGCGAGCAAACCGTGCTGCGCGAATTCACCATTTCCCGCGAACCCCAAGAAATCGTTGCGGAGTTGATCGCTACCCTGGACGGCGCGAGCGGCATTAAGGTGGTGGGCTTGGGTGTTTATATCTGGAACGTCACGCAAACCTGCGAGGTGGTGCGCCAGCTCAAAGCGCTTTGTCCTGAGGTGATCGTGGTGCTGGGCGGACCCGAGGTCAGCCACGAAGTGCAGCAGCAGGAGATCGTGAAACTGGCCGACCATGTGATCACCGGCTGGGGTGATGTGAGTTTCCCCAAACTTTGCCGAGCTTTGCTGCACGGGCCGCAGCCACTGATGAAAATCATAGCGGGCGAGCAGCCCCCCTTGGAGCAGATAGATCTGCCTTATTCGCTCTACAGCCAAGACGACCTGGCGCACCGCCTGCTTTATGTGGAGGCCTCGCGTGGCTGTCCCTTCAAGTGCGAGTTCTGTCTGAGTTCGCTGGACAAAACAGCCTGGGCTTTTGATCTCGACCGGTTTTTGATCGAATTGGAGGGGCTGTACCAGCGGGGGGCTCGCAATTTCAAATTCGTTGACCGCACCTTCAATCTGAAGATCGATGCCTCGCTCACCATCCTGCAGTTTTTTCTTGAGCGTCTGAGCGATGGGCTGTTCGTCCACTTTGAGGTGATTCCCGATCACCTGCCCGATCGGCTGAAAGACAAGATCGCGCAGTTCCCCAAGGGTGTGCTGCAGTTTGAGGTTGGGATTCAAAGCTTCAATGTCGAGGTTCAGCAGCGTATTTCGCGCCGACAGGACAACGACAAGACCGAAGCTAATTTGCGCTGGCTGGTTGAAGCCAGCCAGGTCCATTTGCATACCGATTTGATTTTTGGCCTACCGGGTGAGTCCTTGGCCAGTTTTGCAGACGGGTTTGACCGTTTGTACGGTATCGGACCGCACGAAATACAGTTGGGTATCTTGAAGCGCTTGCGTGGCACACCGATCGATCGCCACAGCGTCGAGTACGCCATGGTGTACGACCACCTGCCGCCCTACACCGTGCTGCAAACGCGGGACGTGAGCCGCGACGACAGGCGGCGTTTTGCCAGGCTGGCCCGCTATTGGGATCTGGTGGCCAACTCGGGTCGGTTCAAGCAAAGCCTGGCGCTTTTGCTGGTCACACCGTCGCCGTTTTCCGCCTTCTTGGATTTTTCGGATTGGCTGTGGGCAGACAGCCGCAGCTGCCATGGAAAAACCAGTGGTTTGACGCCCGAAATTTTGGTCGACGCGCTGTTTGACTACCTGAGCTTGGCGCAGGGGCTAGATCCCGGGCTGGTTCGCGACAGCTTGCTGGCTGATTATGTGCAGAGTGGTGCGCGAGCTCGTCCCGAGTGTTTGCGCGATGTGCTGCCCAAACCGCTGAACCCTGTGTCTCGCTCAGTTCGGAGTCAGGCGCAGCGACAAGAACGCCATGCCCCGCACGCTAAGATAAGCGCATGACAAGCCCCTCCCGATTCTGGTCCGACCTGAGTACGCGTGATTTTGCGCAGCTCGACTTGGCTCGCACCATAGCGGTGTTGCCGGTGGCCGCGACCGAACAGCATGGCCCGCATCTGCCCCTGAACGTGGACACGCGGTTGGTCGATGGTGTGGTGGCGGCGGCACTGCCGCACTTGCCGGCTGAACTGACGCTGCTTTTTTTGCCGACCCAGGCCATTGGCCTGAGCCCCGAGCATGTGCGTTTTCCCGGAACCCTCACCCTCAAGGCCGAGACGGTGATTGCGCTGTGGACGCAGATTGGTGAATCGGTGGCACGCACTGGCATCAAAAAAATGGTGCTGCTGAATTCCCATGGCGGCCAGGTCGGCATACTGGACATCGTGGCGCGTGACTTGCGGGAACGCCACAATTTGCTGGTCTACAGTGTCAACTGGTTCAATCTGCCCCTGGGCGCTGACGTAGAGGGCTTATTCTCTGCCGAAGAACACCGTTATGGTATTCATGCCGGCGAGATCGAAACTTCGATGATGTTGGCGCTCGCACCCGAACAAGTGGACATGGTACAAGCTCAAAATTTTGCTTCCAGTGCGCAGCAGCAAGCCAAGAAATTCGACATTCTGGGCAATGGCAAAAGTGCAAAACTCGGCTGGCAAATGCAAGACTACAACGCTCAGGGTGCGGTCGGCAACGCGGCCGCAGCAACGGCTGACAAGGGCCGAGTCGTGCTGGACGCGGCGGGTCTGGCGCTGGCGCAACTGCTAATTGAAATCGATGGCTTGCCCCTGAGTACCTTGGTCGATCAACCGGCTTTTGCACTGCCCCGTCGTCGTTAACTTGGGATCAGACGTCCCCATTCCAGCCGCGTTGACCGACTCGGTTTAGGCGTAGGTAATCCAGGGTGCGTGCTCGGGATGATCCAGGTGGGGCAGGGTGTTGTAGCTCAGCAGCGCATGGCGTTTGGGGTTGAACGCGAACTCGGTCACTGCGCTGTTGCGAATGCGTAAGTTGAGCTCGATGGTGGTTTCGGGCGAGGTCCCGAGCACATGACCGACCGCGGTGGAAATGGGGCCGCCGCTGGAGACGATCAGAACATTGCCCTGGAAGTTTTGTCGGACATGATCGAGTGCGCCCGTGACGCCGGCCAGGAACTCAGGGTAATTGGGCATCCCGCGCGGTGCGACCGCACCGCTCATCCACTGGGTTAAACCATTGCGCAGCAGACGGAAATGGTGCCGGTAGCGTTCGGGGCTGTCGGGTTTTTCCCGTGGTTGGGGGTGGATGGCTGCGATCAGCGCTTCGCTGTCGTATTCGTTGAGTCCGGGCCAGGCCAGCACTGGATTGTCATAACCCGCACCCTGGGCAATCCCGGCCCAAGTCTGGGTGTGACGCCGCAGCGTGCCGGTTAGAACGGCATCGAAAGTCAGGCCCTTGGCGCGCCAGTACTCGCCGAGGCGAATGCTTTGTTTTTGGCCTAGTTCGCTTAAATTGTCATAGTCTTCAGCCCCAAAAGAGGCTTGACCGTGGCGCACCAGGAAAAGACTGCCCGTCACAGCAGCACCCGCCCATCGATGCGGCTGTCCTGCTTCGGCGTACCACCAGCTCCCAGCCAGGTGCGGCAGGCCCCCGGTGTGGGGCGGTCGGCAAATGGTAGCTTGCCAGTCGGGGGGTATGTTTTCATATTATAGTATGCACTTACTTATATTTAGACCAATACAAATTGGGTCTCACTGAGATTGGTCCAGCGAGCGAAGTCCTGTATTGCCGGATCGCTAAGGCCATTGCCGTCAAGTACCACAGCCAAGGGATTGCCCAACTGGGCAACGCCGCTAAAGACCTCTGCTGGCTTAAAACTTCGATGCTGCAGGGATAAGCTCGATTTCATGGGGTTTTCATGCTCAAGGTCAGTGGGAGGAAAGTGATTCCCAGCGCGCCAGTGCCAACATCAATTCTTCATCAATCTGGGCATCACGCTGGTAGAGCGTGCTAGCACGGTCTGGATTACCGTTGTAGAGGTCGTCCGCACCTAATTCGGTGCGCAACAGTTTTTGCTCCTGCTCCAAGCGTTCGATTTGATCGGGCAAGGCGTCGAGCTCGCGCTGCTCTTTGTTGCTGAGTTTGGCCGGGTTGGGGTTGCGGCCAATGGCTGCGCCAGCGGTAGCGGCTTTCGCTTTGTCGCTGCTGGAGCGGACCGGGGCTGCTGCGGTGTTCGCCTGGGCCCGGATGTCCTGGCTGCGCTTGGATTGAACGATCCAATCCTGCACGCCGCCTTCGTACTCACGCCACAGGCCGGCACCTTCAAATGCGATGGTGCTGGTGACGACATTGTCCAAGAAGGCGCGATCATGGCTGACCAAAAACACCGTCCCCTCGTAGTTTTGTAGCAAGTCTTCCAGTAATTCCAAAGTGTCGATGTCCAGGTCGTTGGTTGGTTCGTCCAGAACCAACACGTTGGCCGGACGCGCAAAGAGCCGCGCTAGCAACAGGCGGTTGCGCTCACCGCCTGACAACGAGTGCACCGGGGAAGTGGCCCGGGCGGGAGAAAACAAAAAGTCACCAAGGTAGCTCTTCACATGTTTACGTTGCTTGCCAATCTCAATCCATTCACTGCCCGGGCTGATGAAGTCCTCCAGGGTGGCCTCGAGATCAAGGGCGTTGCGCATTTGGTCAAAATAGGCGACTTGCAGATTCGCGCCTTGGCGCACCTTACCGCTGTCTGCCTGCAACTCACCCAGAATCAGCTTGAGCAGCGTAGTTTTTCCTGCGCCATTGGGGCCAATTAAGCCAATTTTGTCACCACGCAAAACCGTGGCCGTGAAGTCCTTGACGATCAGCTTATCCCCGAACGATTTACCGACCTCGATTAATTCGGCAACCAGTTTGCCGCCGGCAGCGCCGGCAGCGACGTCCATTTTGACGCTGCCCAGACTGTCCCTGCGCGCTGCGCGACCGAGCCTGAGGTTCTCGAGTCGACCAATCCGACTTTGGCTGCGGGTGCGCCGGGCTTCAACACCTTTTCTAACCCAGACCTCTTCCTGTGCCAGTAATTTGTCGGCTTTGGCGTTGATCACCGCTTCCTGCGCCAACTGCTCTTCCTTTTGAAGAACGTACTGGGCGAAGTTGCCGGGATAGGAATTCAGATGACCGCGATCCAGCTCGATGATGCGGGTAGCTACCCGGTCTAGAAATGTACGGTCGTGGGTGATCGTGACAACACTGCCTTTGAAATCAATCAGCAGATCCTCCAGCCACTCAATAGAGTCCAGGTCGAGGTGGTTGGTGGGCTCGTCGAGTAACAATACATTGGGTTCGGCCACCAGCGCCTGGGCCAAGGCCACGCGTTTTTGGGTGCCGCCTGACAATGCGCTGATCTTCAGGCTCCTGTCCAAGTGCAGGCGATGCATGGTTTCTTCCACCCGCTGCTCCCAGTTCCATCCGTCTTGGGCTTCAATCTCGCTTTGCAAGGCATCCAGATCGCCCAAGCCTTCACAATATTGGTCAATCATTCCGATGATTTTTGACAGACCTTCACTCACTGCGACAAACACGCTGGCATCGGGGTCGAGCTGAGGTTCCTGGGCCACATAAGCCAGTCGGAGATTTTGCTGAAACTGGAGTGAGCCGTCATCTGGCTTTTCCAGC
>CAXNKH010000031.1:0-10104 GCA_964202765.1 Burkholderiales bacterium
GGCCATGGCTGCGGTGTTTGGCGGCACCCAAAGCCTGCACACCAATAGCTTTGACGAAGCCATTGCCTTGCCCACCGAGTTCAGTGCCCGGATTGCTCGCAACACCCAACTCATCCTGCAGGAAGAATCCCATATCACGCAGGTGGTTGACCCCTGGGCTGGCAGTTACATGATGGAGTCCTTGACGCAGGAAATGGTTGACAAGGCCTGGGCCATCATTGAAGAGGTTCAGGCCATGGGTGGCATGACCCGTGCGGTGGATAACGGCTGGGCCAAACTCAAGATTGAAGCGGCTGCGGCGGAGAAGCAGGCACGCATTGATTCGGGTCGCGACGTGATCGTTGGCGTCAACAAATACCGGCTCAAGACCGAAGATGCGATCGAGGCCCGAGATATTGACAATGTGGCGGTGCGCGATGGACAAATCGCCCGCCTGCAAGCGATCCGCGCCCGCCGTGATGAAGCGGCCGTGTTGGCCGCACTGGACGCTTTGAGTCAAGCCGCAGAGAATGGCAACGCCAACCTGCTCGATCTCTCGATCAAGGCCATGCGGTTGCGGGCCTCGGTGGGCGAAGTCAGTTACGCACTCGAGAAAATTTACGGGCGCCACCGCGCCGACACACAAAAGGTGACCGGCGTGTATGCAGCAGCTTATGACTCGGCCGAAGGCTGGGAAAATCTAAAAAAAGAAATCGCCGATTTCGGTGTCCACAATGGGCGTCGTCCCCGCGTGATGATTTCCAAGCTGGGGCAAGACGGCCACGACCGCGGTGCCAAGGTTGTGGCAACGGCTTTCGCCGACCGGGGTTTTGATGTCGACATGGGCCCGCTGTTCCAGACCCCCGAAGAATGCGCACGTCAAGCGATCGAGAACGATGTGCACGCAGTCGGTGTTTCGACCCTGGCGGCGGGTCACAAAACCCTGGTGCCGGCCATCATCAATGAACTTCGGACGCAGGGCGCAGGCGACATCATTGTTTTTGTCGGTGGTGTGATCCCACGGCAAGACTACGATTTTCTCTATGAGGCCGGTGTCAAAGGTATTTACGGCCCCGGCACCCCGATCCCGGCTTCGGCCAAAGACGTGCTTGAGCAAATCAAGAAGGCCCTGACTTGATGCAGATTGCCGTTGAAGCCCTGCTTCAGGCGACGGGCACCCAGCAGCGCCGTTCCATGGCCAAGGCCATCACGCTGCTGGAGTCGACGTTGGCCGAGCACCGAACCCAGGCCGATGCTTTTCTCACCGAGCTGTTGCCCCACACCGGTCAAGCTTTTAGGCTGGGCATCAGCGGCGTACCCGGCGTTGGCAAATCGACTTTCATCGAAGTCTTAGGGATCTACCTGATTGAGCAGGGCCATCGGGTGGCGGTGCTCACGGTCGATCCCTCGAGTACCGTCTCGGGCGGATCTATTTTGGGCGACAAGACTCGGATGGAGCTTCTGTCGGTCCATGAAAAAGCCTATATCCGGCCCAGCCCCTCCAGCGGAACGCTCGGCGGTGTGGCCGAGAAAACCCGTGAGGCCATGCTGGTGTGTGAAGCGGCTGGCTACGACATCGTGATCGTCGAGACGGTGGGGGTCGGCCAAAGCGAAATTGCCGTCGCCAGCATGACCGATCTGTTTGTCCTGATGCAGTTGCCCAATGCGGGGGACGATTTGCAGGCGATCAAGAAAGGCGTGATGGAGCTGGCAGATCTGGTGGTGATTAACAAGGCCGATCTCGATGTCGATGCCGCCACCCGGGCCCAAGCCCAAATCACCAGTGCGCTTCGACTGCTTGGGCAACACGGGCATCCGGATCATGCGCATCATGACCCCAAAATTTGGCAGCCTCAAGTGCTTCAAATCAGTGCTTTGAAAAGCACGGGCTTGGAAGACTTCTGGCGGACCGTGATCCAGTTCAAAACCTTGCAAACCGCCAATGGACGACTGACAGCCAGGCGAGCGCAACAGGCCCAGGCCTGGATGTGGGAACGCATTGCAGCCGGATTGAAACAGGCGTTTGCGCAGCACCCCCGGGTTCGTGAACTGTTGCCCTCCTTGACCGAAGCGGTGCTTGACGCACGACTGGCAGCCTCAACTGCCGCTAGACAGCTGCTGGCAGCACAGACCGAGAGCTTTGTGGGACAGTCCGAAGTGAAGCGCCGCCCTGTCCCCAACTGATGAGAAAGAAATAAATGCACGACATCCTTGAACAATTAGAGGCCAAGCGCGAATTGGCGCGACTCGGCGGTGGGCTCAAGCGAATTGAAACTCAGCACAGCAAGGGCAAGCTCACAGCACGTGAACGCATCGAACTGCTGCTCGACGAAGGGACGTTCGAGGAGTGGGACATGTTTGTCGAGCACCGTTGTGTCGATTTTGGGATGCAGGACAACAAGATCCCAGGTGACGGCGTGGTCACCGGTTACGGCATGATCAACGGTCGTCTGGTGTTCGTTTACAGCCAGGACTTCACCGTGTTTGGCGGCGCACTGTCCGAAGCCCACGCAGAGAAAATTTGCAAGGTGATGGACCAGGCCATGAAGGTCGGCGCGCCGGTGATCGGGTTGAACGATTCAGGCGGAGCCCGCATTCAGGAAGGCGTGGCTTCCCTGGGGGGCTACGCCGATGTGTTTCAGCGTAATGTGCTGGCCAGTGGCGTGGTGCCGCAAATCAGCATGATCATGGGGCCCAGCGCGGGTGGCGCGGTGTACAGCCCAGCGATCACCGACTTCATTTTCATGGTCAAGGACAGCTCCTATATGTTTGTCACCGGACCTGAAGTGGTCAAGACCGTGACCCACGAGGAGGTGAGCGCCGAACAGCTCGGGGGTGCTATCACCCACACCACGCAAAGTGGGGTGGCTGATCTGGCTTTCGAGAACGATGTCGATGCTCTTCTGATGTTGCGCCGGCTCTACAACTACCTGCCGTTGAACAACCGGGAGAAAGCGCCGGTACGCAAAAGCGGAGACCCGGCAGACCGCATGGACGGCTCACTCGACACGCTGGTGCCCGACAACCCGAACAAGCCTTACGACATGCATGAGCTGATCTTGAAGGCTGTTGACGATGGTGAGTTCTTCGAGCTGCAACCCGAGTACGCCAAGAACATCATCATTGGCTTTGCCCGGATGGAGGGCCAGAGCGTGGGCATCGTCGCCAACCAGCCGCTGGTGTTGGCGGGCTGTCTGGACATCAAGAGTTCGATCAAGGCAGCGCGTTTCGTGCGATTCTGTGACGCGTTCAATATCCCCGTCATCACTTTTGTCGATGTGCCTGGCTTCATGCCTGGCACAGCACAAGAGTATGGCGGCATCATCAAGCACGGAGCCAAACTGCTCTACGCCTATGCCGAGTGCACCGTGCCAAAAATCACGGTCATCACGCGCAAAGCCTACGGCGGCGCTTACGACGTAATGGCGTCCAAACACCTGCGCGGCGACGTCAACTATGCTTGGCCCAATGCCGAAATTGCGGTGATGGGTGCCAAGGGTGCGGTCGAAATCATTTTCCGCGAGGACAAGGCCGATCCGGTCAAACTGGCCGAAAAAGAGGCTGAATACAAAGCCCGCTTTGCCAACCCCTTTGTCGCCGGTGCCCGAGGCTTTATCGACGACGTCATCCTTCCGCATGAAACCCGTAAACGGATCTGTCGCTCACTGGTGATGTTGCGCGACAAGAAGCTGGATAACCCGTGGCGCAAGCACGGCAATATCCCTTTGTGAGATTTTGCGGGACTGACCGCAACCCACACAGTGGGCAAGCCCTGCCTCCAACTGTTTAAGGAAAAGAATATGTTCAGCAAGATATTGATTGCCAATCGGGGAGAGATCGCCTGTCGCGTCATCGCCACGGCCCGCATGATGGGCATCAAGACCGTCGCAGTCTATTCGGATGCTGACAAAGATGCGCGCCATGTGGAGTTGGCTGACGAAGCCGTCGCCATTGGACCAGCCCCAAGTCGAGACAGCTATTTGCAGGCTGACAAAATTATTGCGGCGTGCAAGCAAACCGGCGCTCAGGCGGTGCACCCGGGTTACGGATTTTTGAGTGAGAACGCCGAATTTTCTAAACGGGTAGAGGAGCAGGGGATCGTTTTCATTGGCCCCAAACACGGCTCGATTGCAGCAATGGGCGACAAGATTTCGTCCAAAAAACTGGCTGCTGCGGCCGGCGTGAATTGTATTCCTGGTTGGAACGATGCGATCGAGTCAGCTGAGCGTGCGGTACAGATTGCCAAGGACATCGGCTACCCGGTGATGATCAAGGCCAGTGCCGGCGGTGGTGGTAAAGGCTTGCGCGTGGCATTCAACGACAAAGAGGCCCACGAGGGTTTCAACAGCTGTCGCAATGAGGCACGCAACAGCTTTGGTGACGACAGGGTGTTCATCGAAAAATTCGTCGAGGAGCCGCGCCACATTGAAATTCAGGTTCTGGGCGATGCCCATGGCAATCTGATTTATCTCAACGAACGTGAGTGTTCGATTCAGCGACGACATCAAAAAGTGATCGAAGAGGCGCCATCGCCCTTCATCAGTGACGCTACAAGAATAGCCATGGGTGAGCAAGCGGTCAGCCTGGCGCGGGCAGTGAACTACCAGAGTGCAGGTACCGTCGAGTTTGTGGTGGGTAAGGACCAGCGCTTCTACTTCCTGGAGATGAATACCCGGCTTCAGGTCGAGCATCCGGTGACCGAGTGCATTACCGGGCTGGACTTGGTGGAGTTGATGATCCGGGTAGCGGCCGGCGAAGCCCTGCCGCTGACCCAGGCGCAAGTTCAACGCAAGGGCTGGGCCATCGAGTGCCGTATCAATGCAGAAGATCCATTTCGAAATTTTTTGCCCAGTACCGGACGTCTGGTGCGCTTCATGCCGCCAACGCAGACGATGTTCCAGGCCAATACCGAAGATCTCTATGGTGTGCGGGTTGATACCGGGGTTCAAGAAGGTGGTGAAATCCCGATGTTTTATGACTCGATGATCGCCAAGCTGATCGTTCATGGCAGTGACCGTGCGGATGCAATTGCCAAAATGCGAGAAGCTCTCAACGGTTTTGTGATTCGAGGCATCAGCAGCAACATTCCGTTTCAGGCTGCGTTGTTGGCCAGCCCTGAGTTCATGGCGGGCGACTTCAACACCGGCTTCATCGCTGAGCATTACGGTTCTGGTTTTTCAGCGGAAGATGTGCCGCATGATGATCCGGAATTTCTGTTGGCATTGGCAGCCTTTCAACATCGAAAGTTCCGGGCTCGGGCGTCGGGCATCAGTGGTCAAATGGCGGGCCACGAAATCGCGATTGGCGAGCAGTTTGTTGTTCTCAGTCTGAACCAGCAGGGTGCACAGGAGCAGACGCTGGTGAGCGTCACTGATTTCGACGAGAAATCGGGCGCCTGTCGGTTGGCAGTAGGTGAGAAGAAATACCGAATCATCAGCCCATCACGGTTGGCCGATGTTCGCATCAGTGGCAGTTGCAATCGCAAGCTGTTTACGGCCCAGATCGAGCGCGGTGCGGCCCAGAATCCGTTGACGATTCGGGTGCTCCACAACGGTAAGCAACTCGATGCCTTGGTGCTCTCGCCGCGTGCAGCCGAGTTGTACGCTTTGATGCCGCACAAGCAGCCGCCCGACCTGAGCCGCTTCGTGCTCTCGCCCATGCCTGGTTTACTGACTGAGGTGGCGGTGCAGCCCGGGCAAAAAGTGGCGGCGGGCGAGCGTGTCGCTGTGATCGAAGCCATGAAAATGGAAAACGTGCTGTTGGCGTTGGCTGACGGCATCGTGGACAAAGTGCTGGCCAGCCAGGGCGATAGCTTGAGCGTGGATCAACCCATCATTGAGTTTCGCTGAAACGAAAAGCAAAAAAATGCAACGTCCATTCAAGGTATTGGGACTCCAGCAAGTTGCCATCGGTTCTCAGAGCAAAGACAGACTGCGAACGCTATGGGTTGATCTGCTGGGCCTGGAGCTCACCGGCAACTTCGTCAGCGAACGCGAAAACGTGGACGAGGATATTTGCGCTATCGGGTGCGGACCATTGAAAGTCGAGATCGATTTGATGCAGCCGCTCGATCTCGAAAAAAAACCGGCTGTTCACAGTACACCGTTAAACCATATCGGCCTGTGGATCGACGACCTGCCCGCAGCGGTGCAGTGGCTGGGCCAGCGTGGCCTGCGTTTTGCTCCCGGCGGCATCCGCCAAGGAGCAGCCGGTTTTGACATCTGTTTTATCCACCCCAAGCCCAGCGACGACTTGCCGGTCAGCGGCGAAGGCGTGTTGATCGAGTTGGTCCAGGCCCCGCCAGAAGTCATTCACGCATTTGCTCGGTTGGAGGGGTTGCTTGGCTGATCGCATTTATGGCTTAGACTGAGGACTGCCCAAGCGTTGATCCAGTACCAACAAAGATGAGGAGTCTCGTTTGCAGTCTACCGATATCACTAATCCGTCTTATTTTCACAAGGTCGTCGATTGCCAGTGGGCTTGCCCAGCACACACACCTGTTCCTGAATACATTCGACTGATTGGCCAGGGGCGCTACACCGACGCCTACATGGTCAACTGGGTGTCCAACGTTTTTCCTGGCATCTTAGGCCGCACCTGTGACCGACCCTGCGAGCCGGCCTGCCGTCGCTCCAGAGTTGAAGAGAGCAATGGGGCGCAGCCCGAACCGGTGGCGATTTGCCGCCTCAAGCGCGTTGCCGCCGACATGAAAGACGACGTGAGCAAGCGCATGCCGAGTTTGGCCCCTCCCAATGGAAAACGGATTGCTTGCATTGGTGCCGGCCCCTCATCTCTGACGGTGGCGCGTGACCTAGCACCCCTGGGCTATGAGGTCACGGTGTTTGATGGTGAGGCCAAGGCCGGTGGTTTTATTCGCACCCAGATCCCTCGTTTCAGACTGCCTGAGACCGTGATTGACGAGGAAACCGGTTACATCCTTGATTTGGGGGTGAAGTTTAACAGCGGCCAACTCATCGAATCGATGAGCGGTTTGTTGGCTGAGAACTACGATGCGATTTTTGTTGGCTGTGGCGCACCACGTGGCCGCGACTTGAACCTGCCAGGTCGCCAAGACATCAAAGACAACATTTACATTGGCATTGATTGGCTGGCCTCGGTGTCTTTTGGCCACATCACCTCGATTGGTAGTCGCGTCATTGTGTTGGGCGGCGGCAATACGGCGATGGACTGTTGTCGCTCGGCGCGCCGCTTGGGCGGGGCTGACGTCAAGGTGATTGTGCGTAGCGGTTTTGAGGAAATGAAGGCCTCGCCCTGGGAGAAGGAAGATGCGATGCACGAGGGTATCCCTATCCTCAATTTTCATGTGCCACTGTCGTTCGAGCAGATCGATGGCAAGCTCACAGGCATGAAGTTCCAGGTGGTCAAGGCGGTTTATGACGACCAGGGACAACGCAGCCTGATCCCGACTGGTGAGCCCGATGTGCTGGTGCCGTGCGATGCGGTGTTGATTGCCGTGGGCCAGGAAAATTCTTTCCCCTGGATTGAGCCAAGCAGTGGCATCGAGTTTGACCGCTGGGGCCTACCGGTGCTCAACAAGAATACTTTCCAGTCGAGCCTACCCCAGGTGTTTTTTGGTGGTGATGCGGCTTTTGGACCGAAAAATATCATCACGGCGGTGGCGCACGGCCATGAAGCGGCGGTCTCGATCGACCTGTTCCTGCATCACAAGGAAGTGGAGAAAAGACCGCCCCCCATGACCAATTTGATGTCGCAGAAGATGGGTATCCATGAGTGGAGTTACCACAACGACATCTCGGGCGACACCCGATTCAAAGTGCCATGGCTCAAGGCAGAAGTGGCCTTGGCCAGTATTCGGGTCGAGGTGGAACTGGGGTTTGATGCGGCCACGGCGTTCAAGGAAGCCAGTCGCTGCCTGAACTGCGATGTGCAGACGGTGTTCACCAAAGAAACCTGCATTGAGTGCGACGCCTGTGTCGATATCTGTCCGATGGACTGCATTACGTTCACGGACAACGGGGAGGAGACTGATTTGCGCTCGCGCTTGATGGCGCCGACCTTGCACCTGGATCAGGATCTTTACGTTTCGGGTCAACTCAAGACTGGCCGGGTGATGGTCAAGGACGAGGATGTCTGCCTGCATTGCGGCCTGTGTGCCGAGCGTTGCCCAACGGGAGCCTGGGACATGCAGAAGTTTTTATTGGAGCCGACCCAGGCCGGTGGTTCAGGAAAAAGCGCCAAACATGACAGCCCTGAACAGATGAAAGTGGAGTAGAGCCATGAAGCGGATCGAGGCCATCAACGATTTCGTCATCAAGTTTGCCAATGTCAACGGTTCGGGTTCGGCTTCGGCCAATGAACTGTTTGCCAAGGCTATTTTGCGCATGGGGGTGCCGGTCAGCCCGCGCAATATCTTCCCCAGCAACATCCAGGGTCTGCCGACCTGGTATGAAGCCCGGGTCTGTGAGCAGGGCTATTTGGGGCGGCGCGGTGGCATCGACTTGATGGTGGCCATGAACCCACAGACCTGGGACGCCGACGTGGCTGAGCTGGAGCCAGGCGGCTATTTGTTCTACGACAGCACCCGACCGCTGCCCGCATCGAAATTTCGCGACGACATCCATGTCATCGGCATGCCGCTGACAGAAATTTCCAATGCGATTTACACCGATCCACGCCAGCGCCAGTTGTTCAAGAACATTATTTATGTCGGCGCCCTGTCGCTGCTGCTCGATGTCGAGGTTGGGGTTTTTGAAAAACTGTTTGCTGAGCAGTACAAGGGCAAAGAAAAATTGCTGGACTCCAATTTGCGCGCTTTGCATCTGGGGCGTGACTTTGTCCGGGAGCATTTGCCATTTCCCTTGGGTATCCGGGTCCGACGTGCCGACAAGGTAGGGGAACAAATCTTCGTTGATGGCAACACTGCGGCCGCTTTAGGTTGCGTCTATGGTGGGGCCACGGTTGCGGCCTGGTACCCGATCACGCCATCGTCTTCGGTGGCCGAGGCGTTTCAATTGTATTGCGGAAAATTCAGGGTTGATCCCGTCAGTGGGCAACACAATTACGCCATCATTCAGGCAGAAGACGAGCTGGCCTCTATTGGCATGGTGGTGGGCGCCGGCTGGAATGGCGCGCGGGCTTTCACTGCCACGTCGGGCCCTGGTATTTCGCTCATGACCGAGTTCATCGGCCTGGCCTATTTTGCCGAAATCCCGGTCACTATCATCAATGTGCAGCGCGGCGGGCCTTCTACTGGCATGCCGACCCGAACCCAGCAGTCCGATCTGATCGCCTGTGCTTACGCCTCCCATGGCGACACCAAGCATGTGTTGTTGTTTCCGGAAGATCCGCACGAGTGCTTTGAGCACTCAGCCACTGCGTTGGATCTGGCGGACCGCTTGCAAACCCCGGTGTTTGTGATGACCGACCTCGATATCGGAATGAACCAGCGTCTGAGCAAGCCTTTTGCCTGGGATGAGGGCCGTGACTATGACCGCGGCAAGGTCATGAGTGCCCAAGAGCTGGAGGCGGGCAAAGACTTTGGTCGCTACAAGGATGTGGACGGTGACGGCATACCCTGGCGGACCCTGCCTGGGACCCATCCCACCAAGGGCAGTTTTTTCACGCGGGGCACAACCCGGGACGCCTATGCCCGCTATTCGGAGCGTGGCCCGGACTATGTTTACAACGTGCAGCGGCTGTTGAAAAAATTTAAAACCGCAGCGACCCTGGTGCCTGCGCCGCTACGACGGCAAGCCAGTCAAAACACCCGGTTTGGCGTCATTTATTTTGGCTCGACCAGTCCGGCCATGGCTGAGGCACTCGATGTGTTGGCGCAAGACGGCTGTCACCTCAATGCACTGCGGCTACGTGCTTTCCCTTTTGCCCAAGCTGTCAGTGCCTTCATCGCGGAACACGAGAAAGTGTTCGTGGTGGAGCAAAACCGGGATGCCCAAATGCACCAATTGCTGGTCAATGAACTCGACATCGACCCGGCACGACTGGTGCGGGTCCTGCATTACGACGGCACACCGATCACCGCGCGCTTCATCGCCCATGCGATTGAAAAAAATATGCCCCAGACCACCCTGGCAGTGAAGAGCCACAAAGTACAACCGGAGGCCGTATGACTTATATCGTCAAACC
>CAXNKH010000032.1:0-10069 GCA_964202765.1 Burkholderiales bacterium
CGACCCGCAGCCGATCTTGGAGAAATTGCCACGAAACCCCTTGCAGTCGCTGCGGCCGGTAGAGACACTCATTCAAGCGCCGTACCAAGCGTCATTTCAAGCCTCGAATCAGGGACGCAACAGTTCGCCCCACTTGTCTCGACCGGTTCTCGGTCTGGTGCTGGTCCTGCTGCTGGCAGCTGGATTGCTGGCATATTTTCTTCCTGATTTATCGGAACTGCAGGACCACCCTGTATTTGCCAAACAGCTAACGAATCCAGCAGGTACGGAGGTCGTTGCACCTGTTGTTGTGGTCGAGTCGATACCGGTCATCAGCAATTCTGATCCGGTCGATCCAATTCCAGCATCGATGATTGCTGTTGCGCCGCCTGCTCCCGCGAGCAAGGTGTTAGAGGGCACGCTGATCTTCAAACAACAAGGTATAGCATGGCTCCAAGTCAACGACGGTCGCGGCCAGTCCTTGCTCAACCGGAATGCCAGCTCGGGTGAAACTGTCAGTGTGACCGGTGTCCTGCCTTTGTCGGTGGTGGTGGGTCGGGCCAATGTGACCGAAGTTCTTGTCATGGGCAAGCCTTTCAACTTGAGCGCAGTCAGCCAGGGCAATGTGGCCCGCTTTGAGGTGAAATGATGATGAATTGCCTACCTGTTCCAGCGGCAGCACCGCTGTCGCGGCATTCGCGCCAAGCCCAAATCAGCTGGGGCAGTCGGGTCGTGACGCTCGGCGGCGATGCCCCAGTACGGGTGCAGTCCATGACCAATACCGACACGGCCGATGCCATAGGAACGGCGATTCAGGTCAAGGAACTGGCGTTGGCTGGCTCCGAGCTGGTGCGCATCACGGTCAATACGCCGCAAGCGGCCCAGGCCGTGCCGCATATTCGGGAACAGCTCGATCGCATGGGAATCGATGTGCCCTTGATCGGCGACTTCCACTACAACGGTCATGCTCTGCTGACTGACTATCCAGCCTGCGCCCAAGCCTTGTCCAAGTACCGGATCAATCCCGGTAACGTGGGCAAGGGGCAGAAGCGGGATCGGCAGTTTGGTCAGATGATTGAAGCCGCAATGCGCTGGAACAAAGCGGTTCGCATCGGTGTGAACTGGGGCAGTCTGGATCAGGACCTGCTGGCCACGCTGATGGATGAGAACAATCGTCGTGCGATGCCCTGGGACGCCAAATCGGTGATGTACGAGGCCATGATTACCTCGGCCATTGCATCGGCGCAACAAGCAGAGGCCATGGGCATGCAAGCCCAGCAAATCATTCTGTCATGCAAGGTCAGCGGAGTGCAGGACTTGATAGCCGTTTACCGAGAACTGGCAAAACGTGCCGATTACCCGCTGCACCTGGGTTTGACTGAGGCCGGCATGGGGACCAAGGGCACCGTCGCTTCGGCTGCTGCGTTGTCGGTTTTACTGCAAGAAGGGATTGGCGACACCATTCGGGTCTCGCTGACCCCCCAACCGGGCGAAGCGCGCAGCCAAGAGGTCGTCATCGCCTCTGAGATTTTGCAGGCCCTGGGTTTGCGTACTTTTGTGCCCAGTGTCACGGCCTGCCCGGGCTGTGGTCGAACCACCAGCACCACGTTCCAGGAGTTGACCCAGCAGATCGACGACTTCTTGCGTGGTTCCATGCCGGTTTGGCGTGAAAAATACCCAGGCGTGGAGCATCTCAAAGTGGCTGTCATGGGTTGCATCGTTAACGGCCCGGGGGAGAGCAAACACGCCGATATTGGCATCAGCCTTCCCGGAACCGGTGAAGCTCCGGCTGCGCCGGTTTTTATTGATGGTGAAAAGCGTTTGACGTTGCGCGGTGAGCACATTGCCCAAGAGTTCCAAAAAATTGTTGAAGACTACATTGAGCAAAAATTCGGCGAGCAGTCCGCTGCAGCGCCGGTTTAAAGCGATCCATGACAGAGATAACAGCTTCGGTTAAGGCCGAGAAATTGCTTGCCATCAAAGGCATGAATGACATTCTTCCGCCGGAATCAGCGCGCTGGGAATGGCTAGAGGACAAGGTGCGTTTGCTGATGGCGCGCTACGGCTACCGCAATATCCGAACCCCCATCGTCGAGCCAACCCCCTTGTTCGTTCGTGGATTGGGTGAAGTGACAGACATCGTTGAGAAGGAGATGTACTCTTTTGAGGACCGGCTTAATGGTGATGCTCTGACGCTGCGGCCCGAGAGTACGGCGGGTGTGGTGCGTGCCGTCAATGAACATTCCATGCTGTATGACGGCGGCAAGCGTCTGTACTACATGGGGGCGATGTTTCGCCACGAGCGTCCCCAGCGGGGTCGCTATCGGCAGTTTCATCAAATAGGCGCCGAAGCCCTGGGCTTTGCTGGTGCCGAAGTCGATGCGGAATTGATACTGATGGCCTGCGCGTTGTGGCGTGAACTGGGGTTGAAGGATGTTCGGCTTGAGATCAACAGCCTGGGCCAGCCCGATGAGCGTAGCCTGCACCGCGCCGCCTTGATCGCTTATTTCGAGCAGCATGAAGATCAACTCGATGCTGATGCAAAAAGGCGTCTGCAAAGCAATCCCTTGCGCATTCTGGACAGTAAAAATTCGGACCTGCAAAGCTTGGTCAACGCCGCGCCAAAATTGATGGACTATCTGGGCCCAGCTTCGCTGGCTCACTTCAATCGGGTCAAAACGATTCTGGATGCCAATGGCGTGAGCTACTGTGTCAATCCCAGAATTGTGCGCGGCATGGATTACTACAACCTCACGGTGTTTGAATTCATCACCGACAGCCTGGGTTCGCAGGGAGCGATTGGCGGCGGGGGTCGCTATGACTACCTGATCGAGCAGATCGGGGGCAAACCGGCCCCAGCAGTGGGCTGGGCGCTCGGGGTTGAGCGGGTGCTGGAGTTGATGAAGGAGCAGAGCCTGGCCATCAGTGAGCCGCTGCCCGACGCCTATGCCATCGTTCCTGATAGGGCTGCGCTGGCGCAAGCCATGCAATGTTTGGAAACCTTGCGCGCTGGCGGACTGCGGGTTTTGATGCACGCGGGCAACGGGGAGAGCATGGGCAGTATGAAATCCCAATTCAAGCGGGCGGATGCCAGCGGTGCCCGTTATGCCCTGATTTTTGGGCCCGACGAGCTGGCGCAGAACATGATCACGCTGAAATCCCTGCGCGATGGCCAGGGCGAGCAAAAACTAATGCCATTGGCCGACTTGGCTAATTGGGCCAGCAACCTACAATCCCAGACCTAAACTCACCACCCTCATGGCAAATCAACTCGACCTCGAAGAACAAGAGCAGCTCGATCAGATCAAGCATTTCTGGCAGCAGTACGGCAACCTCATCAGCTGGCTGCTGATTGCCGTGTTGGGCGCTTTTGCCAGTTGGAATTTTTACAACTACTGGCAGCGTCAACAAGCGACCCAGGCCGCCGCCATGTACGACGAAGTCGAACGCGTGGCGCATAGCGGCGATCTGCCCAAGCTGGATCGGGCTTGGACTGACATGAAAGACAAGTTCTCTTCGACCACCTATGCCCAGCAAGCAGGTCTGCTGGCGGCCAAAGTTTATTTTTCTGCCGGGAAAACCGATCAGACTGAAGCCGCTTTGGCCTGGGTTGCCGAACAAGCCTCGGACGAGGGTTACCGCGCCATTGCCAAATTGCGGCTGTCCGGCGTTTTGCTCGAGGCGAAATCCTACGATCAAGCACTGAAACAGCTTTCAGGCAATTTCCCGACTGAATTCAAGCCGCTGGTGACGGATCGAATGGCCGATATTTATCTGCAGCAGGGCAACACGGCCCAGGCAATCCAGCACTACAACCAGTCTTACAAAGGACTCGACGAACGGGTTGAGTACCGAAGCTTGGTCGAAGTCAAGCTTAATGCACTGGGCGTCAATCCGCGTGAAAGTCAAGCCAAAGAGGGCGCCAAGTGAGCACGCTATTGCAAGCCGATGGGCGACTGGTCCGAATGCTGTTGGCAGCGGGCCTGAGTACGTTGCTGGTGGCCTGCGCAGGCACTGCTAGCCAAAGCAAACCGACTGAGCTGCAAGTCAATCCAGGATTGCTCACGCCACGTCTGGCTTGGCGGGCTCAGCTCACTGGCGTCGATTTCCCGCTCGATGTCAAGATCAATGGCAACACAGTCACGTTGGCGAGCTCGGACGGCGTCGTGCTCGCGCTGGCCGCGGATACAGGGGCTGAGATCTGGCGCACCAATCTAGCTACACCGCTGGCCGCAGGCGTTGGCAGTGATGGTCGGATTGCTGCCGTGATTACCCGTAACAACCAACTGGTGAGTCTGGAGTCTGGACGCGAGCTCTGGCGTCAGAATCTGGGTGCTCAGGCTTACACCGCCCCCTTGGTTGCTGGCGGTCGAATTTTCGCCGTCACGGCTGATCGAACCGTGGCTGCTTTTGACGCCCAAAACGGGCGCAAACTCTGGAGTCAGCCGCGCACCGGCGAACCCCTGGTGTTGCGTCAGGGCGGTATTTTATTGGCCGTGGGCGACACCCTGGTGCTGGGATCTTCCGGTCGTTTGATCGGACTTAACCCCAGCAATGGCAGCGTGCGATGGGAAGCACCGATCGCAACGCCGCGTGGTAGCAACGATGTAGAGCGACTGGTCGATCTGGTCGCCCCTGCCAGCCGTCAGGTTGATGTCTTGTGTGTGCGAGCTTTCCAAGCGGCAATCGGTTGCGTCAATGCGGCCCAGGGCCAGTTGCTCTGGACCCAGCCGGCAATGGGCGCCCAAGGCCTCAGCGGCGACGCCGATCTTGTGGTGGGGACTGAGGCTGATGGCAAAGTGATTGCTTGGCGCCGCAGCAGTGGCGAGCGCGCCTGGGTCTCGGAGCAGTTGCGTTTTCGGGGTTTGAGTTCAGCCCTTGTGGTCGGCTCAGCGATTGCCGTGGGTGATGCCGAGGGTTGGCTCCATTGGTTGTCAAAGCAAGATGGCAGCACACTGACACGAATGGCCACCGATGGCTCGGCGATTGTGTCGGCTCCGGTGTTGGCGGGTAATACCCTGGTGGTCGTCACCCGTCGTGGCGCAATTTTTGGAATCCAACCCCAGTAATTCAAGATGAAACCCGTATTGGCCCTGGTGGGTCGCCCCAACGTCGGTAAGTCGACTCTTTTCAATCGCTTGACCAAGACCCGTGATGCCATCGTGGCGGACTATGCTGGGTTGACGCGGGACCGCCATTACGGCCAGGGCAAGCAGGATCAACACGAGTACATCGTGATCGACACCGGGGGTTTTGAGCCCGCTGCCGAGAGTGGTATTTACAAGGAAATGGCCAAGCAGACCCGGCAGGCCGTGGCCGAGGCTGATGTGGTGATCTTCGTGGTCGATGCCCGTGAAGGTATTTCAGCCCAGGACCATGACATTGCCAAGTACTTGCGTCGCTTGGGCAAACCCTGCCTGTTGGTGGCCAACAAGGCCGAGGGCATGGCAGCCGGCGCGCAGCTGGTTGAATTCTTCGAGTTGGGCCTGGGTGATGTGATGCCGGTGTCGGCGGCCCACGGCCAGGGAATCCGCTCGCTGGTTGAATTGGCTTTGGAGCCGCTTCACTTGCCCGATGTCGAGGAGGACGAAGCTGAGCAGGAACCCGGCGTGATCAAATTGGCGGTGGCGGGTCGGCCCAACGTCGGCAAATCGACCCTGATCAACACCTGGCTGGGTGAGGAACGTCTGGTGGCATTCGACCTGCCGGGCACCACTCGTGACGCCATCAGTGTGCCGTTTGAGCGTGACGGTCAGCGTTTCGAATTGATCGATACCGCTGGCTTGCGGCGTAAAGGCAAGGTGTTTGAAGCGATTGAGAAGTTCTCGGTCATCAAGACCCTGCAGGCGATCGAGACGGCCAACGTGGTCTTGCTCCTGATCGATGCGACTCAGGGCGTGACCGATCAGGACGCTCACATTGCGGGCTATATCCTGGAGAGTGGCCGCGCCGTGGTGCTGGCTATCAACAAGTGGGACGCGGTTGATTTTTATCAGCGTGAATTGGTTCAGAGATCGATCGAAACCCGATTGGCGTTTCTGAAGTTTGCAGCCATCCACTTTATTTCGGCCCAGAAAAGACAGGGCCTGGGGCCGGTCTGGGCTTCTATTGCACAAGCCCACCGGGCGGCCAATTGCAAAATGTCGACCCCGGTGCTGACACGCCTCTTGCTAGAAGCGGTTCAGTTCCAAAGCCCGCAGCGTGCCGGCATGTTTAGGCCCAAGTTGCGCTACGCGCACCAAGGCGGCATGAATCCGCCGATCATCGTGGTCCACGGCAACTCGCTCGAACATGTGACTGCTGCCTACAAACGCTTTTTGGAGGGGCGTTTCCGCAAGGCCTTCGACCTGGTCGGAACGCCCATGCGAATTGAGATGAAAACTTCCAGTAACCCGTTTTCCGGCAAAGACGGGGGCTAGAATGACACCCTATCCATCATTTTCAGAACACGGAGCATATCGTGCTAAATAACAAGGTACAGCTTTTGCAGGACCCATTCCTGAACGTTTTGCGGCGAGAACATGTGCCGGTGTCGATCTACTTGGTCAACGGCATCAAATTGCAGGGTCAGATTGAATCCTTTGATCAATACGTTGTCCTGTTGCGCAACACCGTAACCCAAATGGTTTACAAGCACGCGATCTCGACCATCGTACCGAGCCGTGCCGTCAATTTCCCCAAGCCCGAGGGACAGGAAGCTGACGCTGAGCCCTGATCGCGCAAGCGCAGCGACTATCCTGGTCGGCGTTGACCTGGGATCACCACATTTCGACGCCGAGCTCGAAGAGCTGGCTTTGCTCGCCCAGAGCGCTGGCTTGAACCCCGTGGCGCGTATCACCTGCAAGCGCAAAGCGCCCGACGCAGCCCTGTTCATTGGCAGCGGAAAAGCCGACGAAATCAAGTTGCTGGCAGCCCAGCATGGGGCAACCGAGATTTTATTTGACCAGAATTTGAGTCCGGCGCAGCAGCGCAATCTGGAGCGCCACTTTGACATGGCCGTCAATGACCGGACCTTGCTGATTCTTGAGATCTTCGGCCAGCGGGCCCGTAGCCACGAGGGCAAACTGCAGGTCGAATTGGCCCGCTTGCAGTACGTCAGCACCCGCTTGGTGAGACGCTGGTCGCATCTGGAGCGACAAACTGGTGGGGCAGGTTTGCGTGGTGGTCCGGGTGAAAAGCAGATTGAACTCGATCGACGCATGATCGGCGAGGCCATCAAGCGGACCAAGGACCGATTGCAAAAAGTCAAGAAGCAGCGCCAGACCCAACGCCGGCAACGCGAACGCAAAGACACCTTCAATATCTCCTTGGTGGGCTACACCAACGCGGGCAAGTCAACGCTGTTCAATGCCCTGGTTAAAGCCAAGGCCTTTGCCGCCGATCAACTGTTTGCCACGCTTGACACCACCACGCGCCAGCTCTACCTGGGCGAAGCCGCGCGCTCGGTCTCGCTGTCCGATACCGTGGGTTTTATCCGGGATTTACCGCATGGCCTGATTGAATCTTTCCAGGCCACCTTGCAGGAGGCGGTTGACGCTGATTTGCTGCTGCACGTGGTCGATGCAGCCAATGAAAACTACCCCGAGCAAATGGCTGAAGTGCAGCGAGTTTTGGCGGAAATTGGTGCCAGCGGTATCCCGCAAATCCTGGTGTTCAACAAACTCGATGCCGTGGCCATCGAACGCCGGCCGGCCCAGACGCTGGATGTGTTTGATTTGGACGCAGTGGCCACGCCACGAATTTTTCTTAGCGCCCGCCAGGGCCTGGGTATCGCGCAATTGCGTCAATGGTTGGCCGAGCGGGTGGGCCCAGTCAAGGCCACCGACGGTGAAATTATTTTTCATCATCAGCCCCCAGCGGGTTTTGATTAGGCACAATCGCACCATCTCACTTAATTAAACAAGATGTCATGAAGCTGCAAATCAAAGCTTGGCGCTGGGCCTTGTTGCCACAGCGCTTAAAAGGAATGTTCAATTTGAACGACCCGCGCTGGGGCCGAACCGACGACAAACCAACTGATCCGCCGCCTGAACAGGCGCCTGGTCAGCCAGCGCGTCCTCAGGCCGAACCGCCAACGCAAGCGCCGCAAGGTAACCAGCGGCCTGGTCCGAATCAGGGGCCGCCTGATCTGGATCAGCTCTGGCGTGATTTCAATAAAAAACTCGGTGGTCTGTTTGGTTCGATCAAAAAGCCCGGCCGTTACGGGAGCAACGGCGGCAACAGTGGCGGTTCTGGCGGTGGTGGTGGTTTCCAGCCCGACCTGAAGAGCGCCGGGATTGGCGTAGGCCTGATTTCCGGCGTGGTGCTGCTGATCTGGTTGGGCACCGGTTTCTTTATCGTGCAAGAGGGACAGCGTGCGGTGATCACCCAGTTCGGCAAGTACAACTCAACCGTCGGCGCTGGTTTCAACTGGCGCTTGCCTTACCCGATTCAGAAGCATGAATTGATTTTTGTCACCCAAATTCGCTCGGTTGATGTTGGGCGTGATGCCGTCATCAAGGCCACGGGTCTGCGGGAGTCGGCCATGCTGACCGAGGACGAAAACATCGTCGAAATCAAGTTTGCTGTTCAATATCGCCTCAACGATGCCCGGGCCTTTTTGTTTGAAAGCAGAAACCCATCGGAGGCCGTGGTGCTGGCCGCCGAAACGGCGGTGCGCGAAGTGGTCGGCAAGATGCGGATGGATGCGGCATTGTCCGAGGAGCGCGACCAAATTGCTCCCAAGGTTCGAGCCTTGATGCAAAATATTTTAGATGCTTACCAGGTCGGTATTGAAGTGGTGGGCATCAACTTGCAGCAAGGTGGGGTGCGCCCGCCCGAGCAGGTACAAGCGGCTTTTGACGATGTGCTCAAAGCCGGGCAAGAACGCGAGCGGGCTAAAAATGAGGCTCAAGCCTATGCCAATGATGTGATACCGCGCGCCGTCGGCTCGGCCTCGCGTTTGAAGGAAGAAGCCGATGCCTACAAGGCCCGGATTGTGGCTCAGGCTCAGGGTGATGCTCAGCGCTTTCGCTCGGTCTTGAACGAATACCAAAAAGCGCCGCAGGTCACCCGCGACCGAATGTACCTCGATACCATGCAGCAAATTTACGGCAGCGTTACCAAGCTGTTGATCGAATCCCGTCAGGGCTCCAATCTGTTGTATTTGCCCCTGGACAAAATCATGCAGGCGACGACTGGCGATGCGCCAGTGACTGTGCCTGTCGTGCCCAGCCCACCCGCCTCAGCACCCACTGCTTTGGATCCTCGTTCCCGCGAAGGCTTTCGCAACCGTGACCGTGAATCTCGTTAGGAGCCTAATATGAACCGGCTTGGATTTATTTTTTCTTCTTTCCTGGTGATCCTAGCGATAGCGAGCTCGATGCTTTTTGTCGTTGATCAACGCCAGTTTGGTGTGGTCTACGCCCTGGGACAAATTAAGGAGGTGGTGACTGAGCCAGGCTTGAATTTCAAGCTCCCGCCACCTTTTCAGAACGTGTCCTACATCGACAAGCGCCTGCTCACCCTTGACAGCAACGACACCGAGCCGATGCTCACTGCCGAGAAGCAGCGTGTGGTGATTGACTGGTATGCGCGTTGGCGCATTTCAGATCCGTCCGCGTACATTCGCAACGTCGGCCTAGATGAGGCTGCAGGTGCCAATCAGCTCAACCGGGTGATACGCAATGCGTTCCAGGAGGAAATCAACAAGCGGACCGTCAAGGAAATCCTGTCGGTCAAACGCGAACAGGTGAGCAACGACGTCAAGACCGAGGTGCTGGAGAAGGTCCGTGGCAGTAAGCCCTGGGGCATTGATGTGCTGGATGTCCGCATCACCCGCGCCGACTATGTAGACGCTATCACCGAATCGGTTTACCGCCGGATGGAAGCCGAACGCAAGCGCGTTGCCAATGAATTGCGCTCGACCGGCGCAGCCGAAGGCGAGAAAATTCGCGCCGATGCCGACCGACAACGTGAGGTGACGGTTGCCAACGCCTACCGTGATGCGCAGAAGATCAAGGGCGAGGGCGATGCCGAAGCGGCCAAGATCTATGCCGAGGCTTTTGGCCGTGACCCGCAATTCGCTCAGTTTTATCGCAGTCTGGAGGCT
>CAXNKH010000033.1:0-10069 GCA_964202765.1 Burkholderiales bacterium
ATCAAAATTGGGGAGTTTAGAAAGCGGTGTGACGGGAATAAATTCAGACAAGACCTGCTCCTGTAAATAAAAAGCCGCCGCAAGCCTGGGGCTAGCGGCGGCTGATCGAAAACCGATTTGGCTTATACAGCTGCTGCCGTCTTGCGGGCCGGCAGTTTTTCCTTGATCCGGGCAGAACGTCCGCTGCGATCACGCAAATAGTAGAGCTTGGCACGACGCACATCGCCGCGACGCTTAACTTCGATGCTGGCGATCAGGGGGCTGTAAGTCTGGAAGGTACGCTCAACGCCCTCGCCACTGGAGATCTTGCGCACGATGAAGCCGCTGTTCAGACCGCGGTTGCGCTTGGCAATCACCACGCCTTCGTAGGCCTGCACGCGCTTGCGCGTCCCTTCAACCACGTTGACATTCACGATAACCGTGTCGCCAGGAGAGAATTCTGGGAGTTTTCTACCTAGGCGAGCAATTTCTTCTTGCTCAAGAGTTTGGATTAAGTTCATATATACCTCATTGGATCTTGGACGCGCCCGTGTCGGAATGACAGCTTCAACGCAATCTGCAATAAAGCGGCCGGCCAGAGGATCGAAAAGCTTTTAATTATAACCAGTTTGGCTGAACCCAGATAATCCACTAGGCGGGCCTTCATCCCTAGGCGATGCCTAGCGGACGATTTGCAACCATTTTGGCATCTCCACCGTCGTCCATAGCAGGTCTATAAACTCCTCACGAGCCACCAAACTGCCTCGCGACTCGCCTCGCCATGCAAACGCGTCCTAATGGACTATCTGGGTTGATGCGTTCTCCCTGCCTTATGCCAGACCCGACAGGAAGTCCTCATCTTGACGATTCAAGCGGGCTGCGGCCCGGGCTTGAACAATCAAGTCCGGTCGCAACTTGTGCGTGATCAGCAGCCGCTGATCACGTCGCCAGCGCTCAATCTGGGCGTGATGACCCGACAGCAACACGTCGGGTACGGCCTGGCCGGCCCAGACTTCGGGTCGGGTGTAGTGCGGGCAGTCGAGCAAACCATCCAAAGCCAGGTTGAAGCTGTCGAACTGGGGGCTTTGCGGATCATTGAGGACACCGGGCTGCAACCGGGCCACCGCATCGAGCAAAGCCATGGCCGCGATTTCACCCCCCGAGAGGACAAAGTCACCCAGACTGATTTGCTGATCCACATGGGCATCGATGAAACGCTGGTCCAGCCCTTCATATCGCCCACAAATCAGGGTCGCCCCGGCACTGGCAGACCAGCGCACCACATCAGCATGCCTTAGCGTTTTTCCCAAGGGAGAGAATAAAACAACGGGGGCCTTGTCAGCCCGCTCAGCCTGGATGCTTTGCAGACACTGGTACAGCGGCTCGGCCATCATCACCATACCCGGCCCGCCCCCAAAGGGTCGATCATCAACCCGACGGTAAGTGCCAGCGGAAAAATCACGCGGGTCGGAAAAACGAATGTCCACCAGTGCGGCTTCAAACGCTCGACGCGTCACCCCATTACTTAGCAGGGGGGTAAATAAATCAGGGAAAAGCGTGACGACATCAAAACGCATGGGACCGAACTCAGTAATCGGGTTGCCAATCGACGTGGATACGGCGTCCAGGCAAATCCACATCATCCACAAAGGCGGCCACAAAGGGAATCATCCGCTCCAGAGCTTGATCCTCTAGTTGGTACTCGATCACCAACACGGTTTGCGCGCCGGTGGATAACAGCTCTTTGACCTGCCCTAGCATCAAGCCTTCGCGATTGAGCACCTCCAGGCCAATCAGGTCAACCCAGTAGTACTCGTCTGTGCCAGCGGTTGGAAAACTCGATCGCGAGATGAAAATGCGGCTTCCGCGCAAGGCCTCGGCGGCATTTCGATCGTCCACCTCTTGTGCGCAAGCCACCACCGTGGCCGAATGTTCCTTGGCTTCCCTGATGGCGAGCTTGACCACGCCGGAAAAGGTTTTCGGACCTTTTTCAGTGGGGAGAAGAAACCAACGCTTGGAAGAGAACAGCGCCTCAGGGCTTGCGCTATAAGGTAGCACTTTGAACCAGCCCTTGATGCCCCAGGCATCAGCGATTCGGCCCACCTCGATGGCATCCGCAGGCAGTTCAGCGGCGTCGAGACTGGGCATCATGAGAGATGTAGGGGCAACCATCGCTATTGGCGATAGCCCGCCCCTGCTGCTGCCGGGTTAAGCCGCCTTTTTGGCAGCTTGCTGGATCAGACGATCCACCGTGGGGGAAGACTGGGCGCCCACACCTTGCCAATAGCTCAAGCGGTCATGCGCAATGCGGATACTCTCTTCATTGGCGGTCGCAATCGGGTTGTAAAAACCAATGCGCTCAATGAAGCGACCGTCGCGGCGAGTACGCTTGTCAGCAACGACAATATTGAAGAAAGGGCGTGCTTTTGCACCGCCACGGGAAAGTCGGATGACGACCATGATTTATCCTTTGGGTGACGGAAATTACTCCCCGTCATTTAATTCAGCACTTAATCCAGTGTTGAGACACGCGACATGACCACCCGGCCAGCGACACACTGAACAGCCTGACATTATAACGTTTTCACTTTTATGACCACCATTCGCCCCGGCTTGAGCCAAGACATCCCAGCGCTGGCCACTATCTACGCCCATCATGTGCGGCACGGCACAGGTACTTTCGAGATCGATCCACCCACTGAAAATGAGATGCTGGCACGCCAGGCGGAAGTTGCGTCCAGGGGCCTGCCCTATCTGGTTCTTGAGGTCCGGGGTCAGGTCCTTGGTTTTGCCTATTGCAACTGGTTCAAGCCACGCCCAGCCTACCGTTTCTCAGCCGAAGACTCCATTTATCTGAACCCAGAACACCATGGCAAAGGCTACGGGCGCTTGTTGTTGGCCGAACTTGCCAGCCAAGCCCAAGGCGCGGGCATCAGAAAACTGATTGCCGTGATTGGAGATTCAGCCAACGCAAGTTCCATTGGAGTGCATCGGGCCTTGGGGTTCACACAGGTCGGTGTGCTTCAGGCATGCGGATGGAAGTTCGAGCGTTGGCTCGACGTGGTCCTGATGGAAAAAAATCTGGGGCCCGGCAACCGGGCCAAGCCCCAAGCCTAGAACCCCCATGAAAAACAAAACTATCGCCAGCTGGCTGACCTTCCTGACCGGGCCTCTTGGCTTGCATCGCTTCTATTTATACGGCCTGGCCGATGGAATCGGTTGGGCCATTCCGATTCCTACCGCTTTGGGGCTGTACGGCATGAGGCGCATCGGACAGTTCGGAGTCGATGATCCCTGGGGCTGGGTATTGGTGCCATTGCTTGGATTTACCGTTGCCGGCTGTGCTCTCAATGCAATTGTCTACGGCCTGATGACAAGCGAACAATGGAATAAGCGCTTCAACCCGGTAGCAGCCCCGGATGCCATTGCCGGCAACACCAACTGGTTAACGATAGGCGCGGTGGTGTGCTCTTTACTGATTGGGGCGACCTCGCTGATGGCAAGCATCGCTTTTAGCTTTCAACACTACTTCGAGCACCAAATCGAAGCGGCACGAAAAATAAGCCAGTAAGCCCGCCCTACAGGCTACGAATTAAAACAGCGTCAGACTAACCCAGTAAGCGACGATCGCTATGAAGGCACTGGCAGGGATGGTAAAGATCCAGGCCCAGACAATATTACCGGCGACCCCCCAACGCACCGCACTGGCGCGACGGGCCGCACCCACGCCGACGATGGCGCCAGTAATAGTGTGTGTGGTCGACACTGGAATGCCCATTGAAGTTGCCAGAAAGAGTGTGATGGCGCCCCCGGTCTCTGCGCAAAAACCACCCACTGGCTTGAGCTTGGTAATTTTTTGCCCCATGGTTTTTACAATCCGCCAACCGCCAAACATGGTCCCCGCTGCAATCACGATATAACAACTCACGATGGTCCAAGTGGGTGGGGCTTTGTCGGTTGCAGCCACATAGCCGGTGGCAATCAACAGCATCCAGATGATGCCAATGGTTTTTTGCGCATCATTGCCACCATGACCCAGACTGTAAGCGCCAGCCGATACCAGTTGCAGACGTCGAAACCAGCGATCCACTTTAGAGGGTGTCGTACGTCGGCAGACCCAGGCCACCAGCAGCATCATCAAAGAGCCCAGCAAAAAACCAAACAGGGGCGAAATAAAAATGAAGAGAACGGTCTTCAAAATACCGGTCGATAACAGCGCATCAGTTCCCGACTTGGCGACCACGGCGCCCACGATGCCGCCGATCAGGGCGTGCGAGGAACTGCTGGGAATTCCGTAGTACCAGGTGATGAAGTTCCAGCTGATGGCCCCAATCAACGCGCCGAACACCACGTTGGTGTCAACAATACCGGGCTGGACAATGCCTTTTCCCACCGTGGCCGCCACACTCAAGTGGAAAAAGAAGATCGCCACAAAATTGAAAAAAGCCGCAAACAAAACGGCTTGGCCCGGCTTGAGAACACCTGTGGAGACTACCGTTGCAATGGAATTGGCAGCGTCATGAAAACCATTCATGAAATCAAAAGCCAAAGCCAAAAACACTAGCAGTATCACCACCCAAAGAGCAGTCTGAACGCCTTGCATCGCACGATCCGATCTGTCAGGAGTTTTCGAGGACAACGCCCTCGATCAAATTGGCCACGTCTTCGCATTTGTCCGTGACCGTTTCAAGCAATTCATAAATTGCCTTGAGTTTAATCACTTCACGCACATCCGCCTCTTCCCGAAACAGCTTGCTCATGGCCGCGCGCATCACGCGATCCGCATCCGACTCAAGTCGATCAATTTCCTCACAGGTCTTCAGTGCGGCTTCGGCAACTTTGGGGTCAGCAATGGATCCCAGCAGATAAATGCCATCCTTGACGCGTTCACAGCACCTCACGCACAGATCAGTCAGGCGAAAGATTTCTTCGGTCATGTGCCGAACGTCATACAAGGCCATGGTTTCAGCAGCATCCTGCAACAGATCTGCCACATCGTCCATGGTGTTGATCAGCGAATGAATTTGTTCACGATCAATCGGTGTGATAAAGGTTTTATGCAGCGCCTTGCTGACTTCATGGGTGATCCGGTCTGCCGCCTGCTCGGCACTGTCGACTTCACGGTTGAACTGCTCTCGCAAATGGGGATCGTTGTAATGGTTCACCAACTGGGAGAAGGCCCGAGCCGCCTCCACGATTCGGTCGGCGTGCTGGTTGAACATCTCGAAAAAATTGCCTTCGCGGGGCATCAACTTGCCAAACAACATGAGCGCATCCTTAAAAGTGAGTTGCCAAGGCTAGGCCATTGCGCAAACAGCCGCTAGTGTACCCCTGCCAAATAAGGACATACCTCAAGCCAAGCCGAAAAACCGGAGGGGGTAAAACCCGTCCTTTGCCACTTATATCGGCTTGTCGCCCTGCAATGTGATTCGCTGCATTACCCGGCGAAAACCGTGGTAATCGTTGACTGGGTTGTGCTGAGTGCAACGGTTGTCCCAAAAAGCGATGCAATGGGCTTGCCAGGAAAACCGGCAAGTGAACTCGGGCTTGACCTGGTGCTCAAACAGAAAGTTCAGCAGCGGCCCGCTCTCAGCCTGGCTCATTCCCTTCAAGCCACTGGTGTGAGCCACATTCACATACAAGGCCTTACGCCCAGTTTCGGGGTGGGTTCTAACCACGGGGTGCTCGGCCTGATACGACCTGGGGGCAGCCTCCTGCCCATCGGATTTGACCCGGTCTTCCCGTGTTTTGGAAACGTCGGCCTGGGACGAACTGCTGATGCCGATCAGGCTCGCGATCATGTCCTTGAAGTTGTCCGACAGCGCCTCATACGCCAGATACTGATTGGCAAACAAGGTGTCCCCTCCATAGGGGGGAACTTCTTGCGACAGGAGCATGGAGCCCATCGGGGGCAGTTCAAGGTAGGTGGTGTCTGAATGCCAGATACCGCCAAAATTGGCTTTTTCGTGCTCCAGTTTCTTGACCTCGATGATGAGAGGAAAGTCCTTCATTCCCTTAACAAAGGGATAGTCGATCGGCTCACCCATGGCCTGGGCGAAACTCAAGAACTGCTGAGAATTGAGGTTCTGACTTCGAAAAAAAATCACCAGGTGTTGCAGCAAGGCTTGGCGAATCTCCAAGGCCAGCGCCGCAGACACTGGTCGGGACAGATCCAGTCCTGAGATTTCAGCGCCCAAGGCACCGGCGATTTTTTCAACCTTCAGCATAGTGCGCTTATCTCAAGCGGTGGTTGCATCTTCCTTGACGCTGTTGGCCGCTTCAGTGAAGTCGTCGATTTTGTCAAAGTTCAGGTACTGGTAAATCTTGTCGCTGTTGGCTGTCAGAACGCCCATGTCGGCCATGTACTCGGCCTTGGTCGGAATACGGCCGAGCTTGGAGCAGATCGCCGCCAATTCCGCCGAACCCAGGTACACATTGCTGTTCTTGCCCAGACGGTTCGGAAAGTTGCGGGTGCTGGTGGAGAACACGGTAGCGCCTTCCTTGACCTGGGCCTGATTGCCCATGCACAAGCTGCAACCTGGCATTTCCATACGGGCGCCAGCAGCGCCCAGCACGCCGTAATGACCCTCATCGCTGAGCTGCTTGGCATCCATCTTGGTGGGCGGCGCCATCCAGAGCTTGACCGGGATGTCACGCTTGGACTCCAACAGCTTGGAGGCGGCCCGGAAATGACCGATATTGGTCATACAAGAGCCAATGAACACTTCGTCAATCTTGGCGCCGGCCACATCAGACAAGGTTTTCACGTCGTCAGGGTCGTTCGGGCAGGCCACGATCGGCTCATGAATCTCGGCCAGATCAATCTCAATCACAGCGGCGTACTCGGCATCGGCATCACCCTTCTGCAACTGCGGATTGGCCAACCAGTCCTGCATCCCCTTGATCCGGCGATTGATGCTTCGCACATCACCATAACCGGTGGCGATCATCCACTTAAGTAGGGTGATGTTGCTGTTGATGTATTCGATGATCGGCGCTTTGTCCAAATACACGGTACAACCAGCGGCGCTGCGTTCGGCAGATGCGTCGCTCAACTCAAACGCTTGTTCCACCTTCAGGTCGGGCAAGCCCTCAATTTCAACGATACGGCCGGAAAAAATGTTGATCTTGTTCTTCTTGTCCACCGTCAGCAGGCCATCCTTGATGGCCTGTAGCGGGATGGCACTGACCAGATCCCTCAAGGTCACGCCCGTTTGCATCTTGCCCTTGAAACGAACCAGCACGCTCTCAGGCATGTCCAAGGGCATGACACCCGTGGCTGCAGCAAAGGCGACCAAGCCGGAGCCAGCGGGGAAGCTGATGCCGATCGGAAAACGGGTGTGGCTGTCGCCGCCGGTGCCCACGGTGTCAGGCAGCAACATGCGGTTGAGCCAGCTGTGGATGATGCCATCGCCGGGACGCAGGCTGATGCCGCCGCGATTGCGCATGAATTCGGGCAACTCATGGTGCATCTTCACATCGACGGGCTTGGGGTAGGCCGCAGTGTGACAGAACGATTGCATCACCAGGTCCGAACTAAAGCCCAGGCAGGCCAGATCCTTGAGCTCGTCGCGGGTCATGGTGCCCGTGGTGTCTTGGCTGCCCACGCTGCTCATCTTGGGTTCGCAATAGGTGCCGGGGCGAACGCCTTTGCCTTCGGGCAGGCCGCAGGCGCGACCGACCATTTTTTGAGCCAGGGTGTAGCCCTTGCCGCTGTCGACCGGGTTGTGCGGCAAACGAAACAAGGTGGATACCGGCAGGCCCAGGGCTTCACGTGCCTTGGTGGTCAGGCCGCGACCGATGATCAGGGGAATACGACCGCCAGCACGCACTTCATCAAACAAAACCTCGCTGCGCAACTTAAACTCAGCGATCAGTTGGCCATTTTTGAACGCTTTCCCCTCGTAGGGACGCAGTTCGATCTCGTCGCCCATGTTCATTTGGCTGACGTCAAGCTCAATCGGCAAAGCACCTGCGTCTTCCATGGTGTTGTAAAAAATCGGGGCAATCTTGGCGCCCAAGCAAACACCCCCAAAACGCTTGTTGGGAACAAACGGGATGTCTTCCCCAGTCCACCACAGTACCGAGTTGGTCGCCGACTTGCGACTCGAGCCGGTGCCAACCACATCGCCAACATAGGCCACCAGGTTGCCCTTGGCACGCAGATCCTCGATGAATTTGATCGGGCCGCGCTTGCCATCTTCCTCGGGGGCTGCTGCAACGGGTTGGCCATCGCGCTTGTTTTTGAGCAGGGCCAACGCATGCAAGGGGATATCGGGCCGACTCCAGGCATCGGGGGCTGGTGACAGGTCATCGGTATTGGTTTCGCCCGTCACCTTGAACACGCTGAGCTTGATCGAGGGCAGCACTTCGGGCCGGCAGGTGAACCACTCGGCATCGGCCCAGCTTTGCAGCACGGCCTTAGCATGGCTGTTGCCTTTATCGGCTTTTTCCTTGACGTCATGAAACTGGTCGAACATCAGCAGTGTTTTCTTCAGCGCTTGGGCTGCGGCGCCCGCCACAGTGGCGTCGCCGAGCAAATCAATCAGCGGACTGATGTTGTAGCCCCCGAGCATGGTGCCCAGCAATTCGGTGGCTTTTCCCCGGGAAATCAGAGAACAGGTCTCCGTGCCATGCGCCACTGCAGCGAGGTAACTGGCCTTGACCTTGGCTGCGTCGTCCACGCCGGCGGGAACACGGTGCGTGATCAACTCCAGCAGGGCCGCATCTTCCCCGACTGGGGGCTTCTTCAGCAGCTCAATCAACTCAGCAGTTTGCTGGGCGCTCAAAGGCAGGGCCGGGATACCCAGAGCGGCGCGTTCAGATAAATGGGTTCGGTAATCTTGCAACATGGCTTTTTCCTGATCGATGAATAAATTTGATTGAGACCCGCTTCAAACGGGAAATTCTGGCATAGGGGTTCAGCTACCTGGCACTGGCCGACCTGGGTAAAGAGTCACTCGGTGCAGCAAACAAACCAGGCGGAGGGTTTTTGGCCTGATTCTGGGCAAACAGGCGTTGGACCGGGCTCTGGCAAGAATCGGCAACGCGCTTGCCGAGCTTCTGATTCAGCAGCATAGACTTATCGGCCAGTTGCAGCCAGACCATTGCGGCCTGCTGATCCTCGAGCCTCAGACTACCGGTGTTGGTGATAACGGGAAACATGCGGTATTTCTGCTTTGGGCCCCACTGCAGCTGGAAATAGCCCGTTGTTCTGGGATCGGCTGAGATCACGATTCTGGCCCCCAGTTCGCAAGGCAGAACGCCCAGATGGACCTGGCGGGCCAAGGCCAACTGCTCGGGGCTGAGAACCGGATCTGGGTTGCTGGCTTGCGCCCACGGCGAGATCAACCCAATCAAAGCGATAACAATGAATTTGTGATTCATGCTTGCAAACTCCCAGGTTGTCTAGCGCAGGTGATTCAGAGCAGCTTCAGACCAAGTGGGCCACGCCCGCTTGCTCGTCTTGCAGTTCTTTGAGCGTTTTGTTGATGCATCCCTGGCTGAAGGCGTCAATCGTCAAGCCTTCGACCAAACGGTATTCGCCGCCTTCACAGGTCACCGGGAAGCCGAACATGACGTCTTTTGGAATACCGTACTGGCCGTCCGATGCGATGCCCATGGTGACCCATTTGCCGTTGCTACCCAGGGCCCAGTCGCGCATATGGTTGATCGCAGCATTGGCCGCGGAGGCCGCGGAGCTTAGACCGCGAGCCTCAATGATGGCGGCGCCGCGTTTGCCCACGGTGGGCAGGAACACATTGGCATTCCATTCTTGGTCGTTGATCATCGCGGCCACACTCTGGCCACCAATGGTGGCAAAACGGTAGTCGGCGTACATGGTGGGTGAATGGTTGCCCCACACCGTCAATTTTTCGATATCAGCAACTAGCTTGCCAGTTTTGGCGGCTATTTGTGAGGCGGCGCGATTGTGATCAAGACGCAACATCGCGGTGAAATTCTTGCGCGGTAGATCGGGCGCGCTCTTCATTGCAATATAGGCATTGGTATTGGCCGGATTGCCGACCACCAGCACCCGGACATTGCGGCTGGCTACAGCATTCAAGGCCTTGCCCTGTGCCGTGAAAAT
>CAXNKH010000034.1:0-9802 GCA_964202765.1 Burkholderiales bacterium
GCTGGTGGCGTTGGAGATTGATGAAGAGTTGGCCGCTCGCTTGCGGCCTTTTCCCAACGGGGCGGCGGCCATGCGTGAGATGGCGTTGTCGACCGAACCGGGTTTGCTGGGCTGCACCCAGGTGACTGAAATTCTTTTTGCACCCGGGGTCGATCTGGTGGCCCGACTGCCTCAGAAATTTGAATTGGCCACGGTCTATACCGCAGCGGTCTGCAGCCAGACCGAGCAACCGCAGGCGGCCAAGATGTTGATTGACATGCTGACCAGCCCACAAGCCGCCGAGACGCGGAGTGCGGCGGGGTTCGAGTAACAACTTGGCTTACTTGCCGTTGATCCCTAGCAACTCCACCTCAAACAACAGTGTCGCATTGGGTGGGATCACGCCACCGGCACCGCGTTCACCGTAGGCGATGGCCGCTGGGCAGGTCAGCTTGGCTTTGCCGCCGACCTTCATGCGTTGAACGCCCTCGGTCCAGCACTTGATGACGCCACTCAGGGGAAACTCGATCGGCTCATTGCGTTTGTACGAGCTGTCAAATTCCCGGCCATCGGGGAAGGTGCCACGGTAATGCACTTTCACCTTGTCGCTGGCAGCCGGGCTGGCACCGCTGCCGTCTTTGAGCGAGCGGTACACCAAACCACTGGCGGTCACCACAGCACCCGCCTCCTTGGCGGTGGCCGCAGTGACCGCGTCAGCGACGGCGGGTAGAGTGGTCAGAGCGGTCAGAGTGGCGGCGATGACAAGAGCGGCAAGGTGAAGTGAATTTTTCATGGCGGGTATTGAATGGGTTGCAAGCAAGTCTAGGTTTACACCAGCAAGGCGTTCACTCGCTTCACATAAGCCGCTGGGTCGGCCGGCATCCCGCCTTCGGCCAGCAGGGCCTGATCAAACAGGATATGGGCCAGGTCGTTGAAGTGCACCGAGCCCTCGAGTTTTTTCACCAGTGGGTGCTCGGCGTTGACCTCCAGTACCGGTTTGACTTCGGGCGCGGTCTGACCCGCTTGCTTGAGCAGGCGTGCCAGTTGGGTGCTCATGCCGTGGTCCTGCACCACCAGGCAAGCCGCTGAGCCCACCAGTCGGGTGGTCACGCGCACATCCTCGGCCTTGTCCTTGAGCGCTTCTTTGAGTTTGGCCAGCAAAGGTTTGAATGTTTCGGCGGCTTCTTCGGCGGCTTTTTTCTCGGTCTCGTCTTGCAGTTTGCCCAGATCGACCGCGCCTTTGGCCACCGATTGCAGCGCTGTGCCATCAAAGTCCTGCAAGTGGTTCAGTGCCCACTCATCGACCCGGTCACACATCAAGAGAACTTCGATCCCTTTTTTCTTGAACAATTCAAGTTGCGGGCTGTTCTTGGCTGCGGCCAGGGTGTCGGCCGTGATGTAGTAAATCGCGTCTTGGCCATCTTTCATCCGGGCCTTGTAGTCCGTCAGCGAGACGCTGGCGGTGTCTGAAGTGGTGCTGGCGTAGCGCAACAATTTGGCCAGTCGCTCGCGGTTGGCGAAGTCCTCGCCCAGACCTTCCTTGAGCACGGCGCCGAACTCGGCGTAAAACTGGCTGTACTTGCCGGCGTTGACCTTGTCTTCGTCGCTGACGACGTCGCTCACTGCTTCGGTTGATCCGGTCGTTGTCGTTGCAGGTGCATCGTGGTGCGCCAAGTCTTCTAGCATGGCGAGAACCCGCTTGCTGCAGCCGTCGCGGATGGCTTTGACATCACGACTTTCCTGCAACAGCTCGCGGCTGACGTTCAAGGGCAGATCGGCCGAATCGACCACGCCTTTGACAAAACGCAAATAGCTCGGCAGCAGCGCTTCGGCGTCGTCCATGATGAAGACGCGTTTGACGTAGAGCTTGAGGCCGCTTTTTCGGTCGCGGTTCCACAAGTCCATCGGCGCTTTGGACGGGATGTAGAGCAGCTGGGTGTACTCGGTGCTGCCCTCGACCCGGTTGTGGGTGTGGGCCAGCGGCGCATCCTGGTCATGGCTGATTTGTTTGTAGAACTCGTCGTACTGCTCGGCGCTGATGTCTTTCTTGGCACGGACCCAGATCGCGCTGCCCTGGTTCACGCTTTCCCACGCGCCGGTCTTGACCATGGCGCCGGGTTGACGCCCGCCTTTTTCGTCATTGGCGTTGATCAGTTCGCCGTCTTTCCACTCTTCTTTTTCCATCAGGATAGGCAGGCTGATGTGGTCCGAGTACTTGCCGATAATGCCCTTGACTTTCCAGGCGTTGCAATAGTCCTGCGCCTCTTCGCGCAGGTGCAGGGTGACGCTGGTGCCGCGCTTTGCCAGGCTTATCGATTCGACGTCGAAGTCGCCAGTGCCGCCGCTGATCCAGCGCACGCCTTCTTCAGCCTTGAGGCCAGCGCGGCGCGACTCGACGGTGATTTTGTCGGAGACGATAAAGCCTGAGTAGAAACCGACACCAAATTGACCAATCAGTTGCGAATCAGCCTTCTGATCGCCTGAGAGTTTGGAGACAAAGTCTTTGGTCCCGCTTTTGGCAATGGTGCCAAGGTGCTCGATTGCGTCCTGTTGGCTCATGCCAATGCCGTTGTCGCTGATGGTCAGGGTCTTGGCTTGATTGTCAAAAGAAACGCGGACTTCCAGATTGGGCGCATCTTCGTAAAGATCAGACTGGTTCAACGCTTCAAAGCGCAATTTGTCGCAAGCATCGGAGGCGTTGGAGATCAGTTCGCGCAGAAAAATCTCTTTGTTGGAGTACAGCGAATGGGTGACCAGGTGCAGCAGTTGTGCGACTTCGGCCTGGAAGGAGAGGGTTTGCTTGCTCATTGTGAATCTAAGTGGTTGGGAAAAGGCGACAGGACTGCCATGAAGGAAGACTAGATAGTGACGGTTTTCAGAGTTTCAAGCCCTGGGCCCAGGGCGCTAGTCCGATTAAAACCGTTCATGCGGAGCCAGGTAGCGCCATTGTCCCACGGGCAGATGGCCCAGCATGACATTGCCTATGCGTACCCGTTTCAGGCCGACCACCTTGAGGCCGACCAGCTCGCACATTCGGCGGATCTGGCGTTTCTTGCCCTCGGTCAGGACAAAACGCAGTTGCTCGGGGTTTTGCCAGATGACTTTGGCCGGTTTCAGTGCTTGGCCGTCCAGGCTCAGACCGTGCCGCAGTTGGGCCAGCAGGGCAGGGGGGAAGACGGCCTGGACGTTGCTGGTCACAGGATCGTCGTCATCCAACCGCACCAGTTGAGTTGGTTGCGAGTCGATCTGATTCAGGCCGGTGTACATCACCCGCACCAGATACTCTTTTTCCATGAGTGAGTCGTCGCCAATGAGCTGGCGGGCCACCCGACCGTCTTGCGTTAAAACCAGCAAGCCGGTGGAGTCGATGTCAAGCCGGCCGGCTGGGACCAGACTTTGGAGTTGTTTGAGGTGAAAGAAAAAACGCGCATTGTCATCAATCCAGCGACTTTGCGGCTGGACCAGAGTGATGGCGGGCTGGTGCCCGTCTTCGGCCTGGCCGCTGACGATGCCGATCGGCTTGTTGATCAAAATCGTGACCTGATTCGCCTGCTGGCCCTGGGCCTGTTTGTTGACTTCAATCTTCGCGTCGAGTCCGACTTGCATGCCCATGCTGGCGACCACGCCATTGACCTTGACCCAGCCTTTGGCAATCCACTCGTCGGATTCGCGGCGCGAAGCCAGGCGCAACTCAGCCATGCGCTTGTTCAGTCGCATGGTGGTTGCGGTTTCACCCGTTGCGCCGGCCGGGCTGGCGGACCGTGGCTGCGCACCCTCAGGCTTGGCGGCGCGGCGAAACTGATTCGCTGCCGGGGTGGGCTTGGGGTCTGGCACGCTTATTTGGTGTTGGCCAGAAAGTGCGCCAAGTCTGCCAACTCATGGTCTTTGAAGCCATGCAGCGAAGCCGACATGACCGTGTCGCGCCCCAAGCCGGCGTGGTCACGGAATTGTTTCATGCTCTCGAACAGGAAGGCTTCGTGCTGACCAGCCAATCGGGGAATCTGCTGGCGTCCACTGTAATCAGGCAAATGGCAAGTGCCGCACAAAGCCTGCCGGGCCATGAATTTGCCGTTCTCAAAACGCGCTGTGTTGATGGGGCCGGCATTGACAGGCGTGAGTGTCTGGGCTGAAAAGTAATGAGCCAGGGAAATAAGCTCACTGTCTTGCATTCCGTGGAGCAGACTTTTCATTTGGGGTATCTCGCGTGTGCCTTCGCGCACGATGACGACTTGCGACATTTCCGGGACTTCACGCAGACCCTCCCGAATCAAGACCAGCTGGTTTTCAATGAACAGTTTGGGTTGAGCCGCCAGGGAAGGTGTGGTCGGAATCAGTGAATTTCCCTGCGGGCCATGACAGGCCATGCATTGAAAGAGCTGCGCCTTGCTGGGAAGCTGGGTCTGGGCTTGGACCGAGGCCATGGAAAAAAGCAGGGAAAGTGCAGGCAGGACGCAGACGATTTTTGAGAGATGCATGAGCTTAGGAAAAAACATGAGGAAAGAGCTTGCCATTATAAATGGCAGGCGATTCTGGAAATCCCATAAAAAAAACAGGGCTGCTGTTGCCAGCGCCCTGCTTTTGATGTCAGCCGGGAAGTATTAGTTGCTGTAGGAAATGCGGTAAATCGCACCCAGTTGCTCGTCAGAGACCAGCAAAGCGCCGTCAGGCATTTGCAGGATGTAGGCCGGGCGGCCCGAGAAGGCCTGAGTCGCTGAATCGAGGAAGCCGGTCAGGAACGGGGTGATTTTTCCGTTTTTACCGTCGGCATCAGTCCGCACGTTGACCACGTCAAAACCACTCTTCACGCTGCGGTTCCACGATCCTTTGCGGGCCAAGAACATGGTGTTCTTGTATTCGGCCGGGAACATGTTTCCGGTGTAGAACTGAAGGCCCATGGTCGAAACGTGGCCGCCCATGGCCACTGCCGTGGGGGTCACACCTTCACACGGATTGGCCTTTTTGATGTCGCGGTCTGGCACATTGTTGGTGTGGCAGTAAGGGAAGCCAAAGTTCTGGCCGACCTGGCTCAGGCGATTCAATGAGTCTTCTGGGCTGTCGTCGCCCATCCAATCGCGGCCATGGTTGGTGAACCAGAGTTCTTTGGTGACCGGGTGCCAGTCAAAGCCCACTGTGTTGCGGACACCGGTGGCGATCACTTCCATGCCAGAGCCGTCGGCGTTGTAGCGGCGGATTTGCGCATATTCGTCAGTTGGCAGGATGCAAATATTGCAGGGTGCGCCAAACGGCACATAGATCTTGCCATCCGGACCGAAGCGGATGTATTTCCAGTTGTGGTGCTGTTCTTTGGGCAGCTTGAACAAGGCGGTCATGTCCACCGGTGTGGCATTGGGGTTGGCTTCGATGCCGTCATAGCGCAGGGCTTTGTCAATCGCCATCACATAGAGCGAACCCTTGTTGATCACCACGGCGGGCTGGTTCAGCTTGTCCACCAGCACGCGGCTGGTGCGCTCCTTGCCGTTGTCGCTGATCTCATAAACGCGACCCAGAGCCCGGGTACCGGCATAGACTTTGCCGCTGTCACCCCGGGTCATGGCGCGAACGCCAGGGGTGCCGGAGGACCAGAGTTCGACCTTGAAGCCAGCGGGCACCTTGAGCTTGTCCACCGGAATATCGGTGGCCGGTGTGACGGTTAACCTTCCAGCCAGTGGGGCCAGCTTGGAGTCGGCCATGTCGGCTTGCCGACCCTGTTGCCAAGCGGGTGGTGGGGCCGGTGGGGCTGGGGTTTGGGCAACTGCTTGGCCGATTCCGATGGCCAGTAGTGATGCAAACAAGACAGTCTTTTTCATCAGGAACTCTCCTTTAGTGAATGTAAGTTAATAGGGCATCTTACTGCCGATTCAGCTGTGGCTGGCCCAGGGGTTTTCCCTGGTTGATTTGCAGCAGGTCGCACAGCGGGCTGATAACATCGACCGATGAAATTCAATTTTGTTCGAAACAGTGGAACTGTGGCGCTGGCCATCGCGGGATTGGCGCAAGCGCCGTTGCAAGCGCAAACGCTGGACAACGTGGTGGTCTCGGCCTCGCGTTCCGAGCAGCGCAGCTTCGATGCGCCTGCAGCCATCGAGGTGGTCGACCGCGACACCATTCAAAACGCCGGACCCCAGGTTAATTTGTCAGAGTCACTGAACCGGGTGCCGGGATTGACGATTTTGAACCGGCAAAACTATGCGCAGGACTTGCAGCTCTCGGTTCGTGGTTTTGGTTCCCGTGCGTCTTTTGGCATCCGCGGCATACGGCTGCTGATTGACGGCATTCCGGCCACCACACCCGATGGACAAGGCCAAGGCTCGTCGATCAGCCTGCCTTCGACTGAGAGGATTGAGGTGTTGCGGGGCCCGTTGGCGCTGATGTATGGCAACTCATCGGGTGGCGTGATTCAGGCCTTCACGCGGGACGCCCCCGAGCAAGCCGAGTTCAGCGCGCAGGCCTATACCGGCTCCTTCGGCATGGCGCGCACCGACTGGCAATATGCCGGACGGGTGGGCGACTATGGCTTGGTGGCGGACTACAGCACGTTCGAGACCCGGGGTTTTCGCGACAACAGCGCGGCCGAGCGCAAACAGTTCAATGGCAAGTTGAGCTTTAACACCAACGAAAAAACCAAGGTCAATGTGGTGTTCAACCAGTTTGATATGCCCTTGGCGCAGGATCCGCTGGGCTTGACGGCGGCGCAACTGGCAGCCAATCCCAGGCAGGCAGGTACAAATTCTGATGGCACCAGTTCTGCCTCCGCCTTGCGACTGCGAAAAATCGTACAGCAAAGCCAGCTGGGTTCCTCGCTGATCCATGCGATTGATGCCGACCGCTCGGTGACGGCGCGGGCTTACTTTGGCAACCGGGAGAACCTACAGTTCCTGTCCACGGGCAAGTGGGTCGGGCTGAACCGCGATTATTACGGCGTGGGGTTCCAGTACAACGAACAAACCAAGATCGGCGCCACGCCCGTGCGCTGGGTCGCCGGTTACGAGTTTGACCGCTCACAGGAGCGGCGCCAGGGTGGGAACGCCACCAGCGGGGGAGAAAAAATAGTCAGCCCCACGCGCGACGAAGACAACCAGGCAGAGAACAACGACTTGTTTCTGCAGGCCACGGCCTTGGTCTCGGACAAAGTGTCAATCACAGGGGGCGGACGATACAGCTCGGTTCGGTTCCTGAGCCAGGACTATTACCTCAGCAACGGTAACGGGTCTGGCAATATTTCCTTCAGTGCGGCTAACCCCGTGTTGGGCGTGACTTACCACGCCACTGACGTGCTGAATCTGTACGCCAATTACGGTAAGGGTTTTGAAACGCCGACGCTGGCCGAAATGGCTTACAACGGTTCCGGAGTGCCAGCGTTCAACACAACCATCAATTCGTCCACCAGCCAGCATTACGAATTGGGTGCCAAGTGGACGCCAAATGAACGCGCTCGCCTGGATTTCACACTATTTCAGATCAACTCCACCGATGAAATTGTGGTGGCCAGCAATACAAATGGAATTTCGACCTTCAAAAATGCTCCTGCTACCTCACGTTCGGGCTGGGAGTTTGCAGGACGAACCTGGCTCAGTCCGAATGTCAGCGCAACGCTGTCGGCGTCCAAAATTGATGCCAAGTTCACGCAGACCTATGATTCTTTTCGGAGTGTCACGCCGATTACAGTGACCCAGGGCAACAAGCTCCCCGGTATTCCTCGGCACTTCCTGTTCTCTGAATTATTATGGACCGGCCAGACTATGGACGCCAACAAAAGAAAATCGAAGCTGGGCAGTCAGGCCGGCGTCGAGCTGATTGCTGCTGGGCGGCTCTATGCTGACGACACCAACAGCGCGTCCGCTGACGGCTACACCACGCTGAACCTCAAAGCCAGCCACGGCTGGGCTGTGGGCAAGGGCAGCTTGACGGCCTATGGCCGAATCGACAATGTGGGCGACAAGAGTTACGTGGGTTCGATCATTGCCAACCAGTCGGCCCAGCAATACTATGAACCAGCCCCAGGGCGCAACTGGACTCTGGGCCTACGCTGGGTCGCTCCTGTGTGATTTCTTGGGATTGAAATCCCGCGAGCGCAGGGCGTCGATGTCAAGAACGCGCAAGCCCCCATATTCAATCCGTATCATTCCCTGGGCGTTCAGCGTCGCCAGCGCCTGGTTGACCCTTTGGCGCGACAGGCCCACCAGATAGGCCAATTCCTGCTGGGTGATGCGCAGCACTTCCCCTACACCCGAGAAGAGGACTGGGTTACACAGGGCAGCCAGGTTGCGCGCAACGCGCAGATCGGGGTTGTCCAGCCTGTCGATTTCGCGGGCCGCGATGAACTGGCCCAGCCGCTCGTTAAGCTGGTTCATCACAAAGCGGTTAAAGCCAATCGAATTGTCCAGCAGGTGCTGAAAGGTTTTGACGGGCAAGCCGGCCACAAGACTCTTGCGCAGAGCCTGGATGTTGTAGCGATAAGGCTCCCCTTTGAGCGCGGTCCCCTCCCCAAACCAGCCTCCCGGTGACAGGCCGGTAAAGGTCATGGGCTGGCCATCAATGTTGTCGGTACTCATTTTGAGCAGACCCGTCACCACGCCCAACCAGTAGGTTACCGGACGCCCGACACGACAGACCAGGTCGCCGGGCTGGGCCACAACGATTTGAAGGTCGGCCATGGCAATTTCTCGCTCTGGGATTGTCAACAAGGCAAGCCAGGGGATGCTCTGGAGCTCATCCTGTTGGAGTGTGCGCCGGCGTTGGCGCAGGGGCAATTCCTGGGTCATGAATCAGGCAGGAGCAAGGGAAAGTACCGATTAGGAAACCCCTGAATTGTCGTCCAAATGACAACATAGCGTCAAAAAAATCGCCTAGCATGCGTGAATGGGTAAATAAGTTGCGGCAAAGTCCGCCACGGCCCGGCGCTCGACAAGGATATTGGATGCAGACGACGTTTCCGCGACTACTGTTAAAGCACGCTGCCCAAAGAGCAGTTGCACCCGCTATACGGGAAAAAGAATATGGCATCTGGCAGGCCCTGGGTTGGGGTCAACTGGCCAAGCTGGTGGAGTCATTGGCCTGTGGCTTGCATCAGTCCGGTTTGCGCCGCGGCGACCACATGGTGGTTCTGGGCGCCAACCGACCGCGGCTCTACGCCGCCATGCTGGCAGCGCAATCGCTAGGGGCGATTCCAGTGCCCTTGTACCAAGATGCAGCGGCCACCGAATGTGTGTTCCCGATCAACAACGCCGACGTGCGCTTTGTTTTTGCTGAAAACCAGGAGCAGGTTGACAAGCTGCTCGAGATTCGAAGCCAATGTCCCCAACTGGGCCTCATCTTTTTTGATGATGCTCGCGGCCTGCGCAATTACCAGCAGCCGGGCTTGAGCGGCATTGATGCGTTGGTCGCCGCTGGGCAAATCTTTGCACAGCAACAGCCCGGATTTTTTCTGTCCGAAGTCGAGCTAGCGCAAGGCGGCGATGTGGCAGCACTGTTCTTCACCTCAGGCACCACGGGGAACCCAAAGGGCGTGGTTCATACCCATAACAGCCTGCTTGACGCGGCCAAGTCGGGTGCTGTGTTCGACCGTTTGACAGACCATGAAGAGGTGCTGGCCTATTTGCCACCGGCCTGGATTGGACAGAACGTTTTCAGTTACGCCCAGTGGCTGGTCTGTGGCTATGTGGTGAATTGTCCGGAGTCGGCCTCTACCGTGGCGATTGATCTCAAGGAAGTGGGGCCCACGTATTATTTCGCGCCGCCCCGCGTTTTCGAGAGCCTGTTGACCAGTGTGATGATTCGGATGGAGGACGCAGGTGCCATCAAACGCAGCTTGTTTCACTTCTTC
>CAXNKH010000035.1:0-9781 GCA_964202765.1 Burkholderiales bacterium
CAATCTGCAAAGCCTGCGTGTGGTCGATCAGTTGGAGCAGCGCTACCCCCAATTTGACGGTCTGAACCTGAGTTTCGAAACACGTGAGGGGATACTCAAGCACTGCTCTCGAAGCAATGCCGAGCAGCTTGAGGCCGCTGAGCCGGGTGGGGTCGGTCAGCGCTTTCTCACTCGCACCCAAGCCAGTCTGGAAGCCCAACTTTGTAATCTGGCCGATGAGATTGCCTACAACGCCCATGACATTGACGACGGCGTACGCTCCGGCTTGATTAGCTTAGAACAGCTGCAAGAAGTTGCTTTATTTGATGAGTTCCGACAGCAAACCTTGAGCCAATACCCGAATCTAGAGAATGAGGCTCAGGGCCGTCGGCTGCTCTACGAGAGCATTCGCCGCATGCTCAGCGCCCAGGTGTATGACGTCATCGATGCCACAGAGTTTGCACTCAAAGCCAGCTTACCGGCCAGTGTCGATGCGGCTAGAGAGCAAGCGCCCTTGGTTCAATTCGGAGCGCTAATGCGCCAGCAGTCACTGGGACTGAAAAAATTCTTATTGAAAAATCTTTACCGCCACCCTCAAGTGATGCAGACCACCGGACAAGCGCAGCAGGTGGTGCGTGATCTGTTTAGCGTCTATCTGGCAACTCCGCAGGAAATGCAAACTGCCCAGCACAACTCGGGGCTGGTGACGGTGAATGGGGCTACTGACACCGCCCGGGTGGTGGCTGATTACATCGCGGGTATGACGGATCGTTTTGCTACTCGGGAGCATGAACGATTGACCGGTCAGCGTTGGTTGGCTTGAACATGGCAGGTCAGAAAGTACGCCTTGGGATTGAACCCGCCCTGGTCGTATGGGTCGCTGGTGTGAGCGCTGCCCTGCATGTGGGCAAGCTCTCACCGGCCTTGCCCGTCATGCAGCAGGACTTGGGAATTGGCTTGCTGCAAGCGGGATTTCTTCTATCCATGGTGCAATTCGCCGGGATGTTGTTGGGGTTGGTCATCGGCTTGGCGGCGGACGGATTGGGCCTCAGGCGCAGCATGATCAGTGGCTTGTTGTTGCTTTCTGTCGCCTCACTAATGGGGGGCTGGTCGCAAGATGTCTCGACTCTGCTGCTGTTGCGAGCGGTCGAGGGCTTTGGTTTTTTGCTGACGTCGCTGCCAGCGCCCAATCTGATTCGCCAGTTGGTCGGCGCGGCCCGCGTGAACACCATGCTTGGGGTCTGGGGTGCTTACATGCCTTTGGGTACCGCAGCAGCACTCCTGCTCGGTCCGCCGGTTATTTCCCAGCTGAGCTGGCAGGCTTGGTGGTGGTGCTTGGGTGGCTGGACGCTCTTGATGGTATTTTGGCTTTGGCGCGAGGTTCCCGCTGATGCACGAGGTCTTCATCCCCAAGCCGACAAAACCCGCAGCGCAGACCCCAGCTGGTCTGTTCGCTTGCGTCAGACGTTAAGCCGTAGCGGGCCCTGGCTGGTGGCGTTGAGTTTTGCGGTTTATTCGGGTCAATGGATTGCCGTCATTGGTTTCTTACCTTCGATTTATGCTCAGGCCGAATGGTCAGTCGGCTTGACTGCTGTGTTGACCGCCTTGGCCGCGCTGGTCAATATTGGCGGCAATATCGCTTCGGGTCGATTACTGGCTGTACAAGTCAAGCCAGGGTATTTGTTGATGGTCGGATTTGGGGTGATGGGCTTGGGTTCTGTCCTGGCTTTTGCCCAAACGGCGGAGGGTGCAGGCTTGCCGACCATGTTGCGTTATGTCGCGATTTTGCTGTTTTCCTCGGTTGGCGGCCTGATTCCAGGCACCCTGTTTTCTTTGACGGTGCGGCTCGCGCCCAGTGAACACACGGTTTCGACCACCGTCGGCTGGACCCAGCAATGGGCAGCTACTGGCCAGTTCGTTGGCCCGCCGGTGGTGGCCTGGGTCGCCGGCATGGCGGGTGGCTGGCATGTGACCTGGGTCGTGACACTCGCGTGTTCACTGCTGGGTTTTGTGCTGGCGTGGCGGATCGGCAACTTGATTGAAAGTCGACCATGAACAACTTGAAGGCGACGACAGAAGACGTCCTGAACGACACCCGTCGCTGGCTCGAGCGTGCAGTCATCGGTTTGAACCTGTGCCCTTTTGCCAAGGCCGTTCATGTCAAAGGCCAAATTTACTATACCGTGAGCGCAGCGATGGACAGCCGGGAACTACTTGCCGACTTGAAGCATGAATTGGATGCGCTGCTTGACTTGGATCCGACCTTGCGCGATACCACCCTGTTGATTGCTCCCTATACCCTGAATGATTTTCTGGACTTCAATGATTTTCTGTCTCAAGCTGAGCGGGTGCTGGTGAAGCTGGGCTTGGAGGGGATTGTTCAGATCGCCAGTTTCCACCCTGATTTTCAGTTTGCTGGAACCGAGCCGCAGGACATTGGGAATTTCACCAACCGCTCGCCTTACCCGATGCTGCATCTGCTGCGAGAAGACAGTATTGACCGCGCAGTGGCGGCTTATCCCCGGGCTGAACTGATTTTTCAGAAGAATATCGAAACGCTGGAAAAGCTGGGTCATGCCGGTTGGTCGGAACTGGGGGTGGGCCCCAACAAAGACACAGATCAAACCGATGCCCATGGCAAGATCAGGCCATGAAAGTCAAGAAAAGCGTCGCTAAGTCGGGTCAGGCTGTAAGCGAGGGCGTGGCCCTGGCGAACGAAATCAAGCCAGAGCAGTCACAAGAATTGCTCAAGGAATTGCATATTCTGACGCGCGAGGGCAAGCTCAATCAGGATTCCCGACGCAAGCTCAAACAGGTTTATCACCTGTACCATTTCATCGAGAAAATACTGGTTGAATTGAGCCTGCCAGACAAGAGCGGTTTGGCTGCCGACCCTGGCGCGCTGACTTTGGCCGACCATGGCGCTGGCAAGTCCTATCTCGGTTTCATCATCTACGATTTGTTTTTCAAAGGGCGCGCGACCGGGCACATTTACGGCATCGAAACCCGGACCGATTTGGTTGAAAAATCTCGCGATCTGGCGCAACGACTGGGTTTTGAGCGCATGAGTTTTCTCAACCTGAGCGTGACCGAGTCTGCCCTGTCAGCCGATTTGCCCATCAGGATTGATGTGGTCACGGCCCTGCATGCCTGCGATAGTGCGACCGACGATGCGATCGCTTTCGGTTTGCGCAAAAAAGCCAGGTTCATGGTGCTGGTTCCCTGCTGTCAGGCCGAAGTGGCGCGGGCTCTGGGTCAAAACAGGGTGCTTGCACTGGCGCGAACACCGCTGGCCGAACTCTGGCGTCATCCTTTGCACGCCCGTGAAATGGGCAGTCAGCTGACCAATGTGCTTCGCTGCCTTTATCTTGAGGCGTCGGGCTACCAAGTCACGGTGACCGAACTGGTGGGCTGGGAGCACAGCATGAAAAACGAACTGATCATCGCCCAATACACAGGGCATCGGAAACCCAATGCGGTCGAACGATTGCGTTCTGTTTTGGAACAGTTCGGCTTGCTGGACTTGCTTGCGTCCCGGTTTGTGCTGGGTAATAATCCTACTCAATGAGTTTCATGCTTTGGGTCGGGCGGCCCAGCGTGATGTTTTGAATCGTGAAATAGGAGTTGTTTTGAAAAAGTATTGTTTATTGGTTTTTCTTGCAGCTTTGCAAGCCTGTTCGACCAGCAGCCCCGACGTTATCCAGCGCAATGATGCACAGCGCATGTCCAACGTACAGGACGCCACCGTGCTATCGGTTCGTCCGGTCACGGTCGAGGGTAGCCAGAGCGGCGTAGGTGCGACCGCCGGCGGCGTCGTGGGTGCGATTGCCGGCTCCAGCGTCGGCGGTCGGCGTGAGCACGCCATTGTCGGCGTGCTGGGCGCTGTGGCCGGTGCGGTTGCTGGCAATGTGATTGAGCGTGCCAGTACCCGCGAGGAATCCGTTGAGGTCCTGCTGCAACTCAAAAACGGCGAACGCCGCTCCGTTGTGCAAGCTAAGGGAAGCGAAACCCTGGCAGCGGGGGATGCGGTGATCTTGGTTACGACCGGTGGCAAGGTCAGGGTTAACAAAGCACCCAAATAATTGGGGTCAGATTCCAATTAAATAATTGGGGTCAGATTCCAATTATGATGCTGCAAAACTTTGATTTGCAGCACCATGGCACGCCTACCGCGACTCACCTTAGCGGGCTACCCGCATCACATCATCCAGCGCGGTAACAATCGTCAGGCGATTTTTTCTTCCAACGCTGACTATCAAACTCTGCTGGATTTACTGGACGAGAATGCCAGAAAATTTGAGGTGGAACTCCATGCTTATGTGCTGATGAGCAACCATTTCCATCTGCTGGCGACGCCCGAAACCGGTGAAGGTTTGCCGGCCATGATGCAGGCAGTGGGTCGCCGCTATGTGCGCTATTTCAACGACAGTCAAAGGCGCAGCGGTACCCTGTGGGAAGGGCGCTATAAATCGACGCTGATTCAGACCGATCGTTACCTGTTGGCTTGCATGGCCTACATTGATCTCAATCCGGTACGGGCGGCTCTGACGGCACAGGCACGGGACTATCCCTGGTCCAGTCACGGACATTACATTGGCCAACGTAACGAAAAATTAATCACACCACACTCCCTGTTTTGGGGTTTGGGCAATACGCCGTTTGCAAGAGAAGCGGCTTATGCACAGTGGGTTCAGGCAGGGGTCACAGCAGAGCATCAGGCCGCCCTGACGCAGGCAACCCTGCATGGATGGGCGCTCGGAGATCAAAATTTCATTGCAGATTTGGAAAAAAGAACAGACCGTCGTGCGCATAAAGTCCAAGCGGGGCGTCCTTTATCCGTTAAAATAAAACCCAAAAATCCTTATTAAAAGCATATGTGTTAATGATTTATTGCTATTATTCTTAATGTGTCCCTAATTAATGTAATTCAATCTGTTTTATAAAATAATTGGAATCTGACCCCAATTATTTCGCTTGGTTTTTGGACTGCGTTGCGGTATGCTTCACCTCCTCTCGGAAAAAGCATCAGGAGCGCACCATGACCACGGCTGCAGAGATCAAGTACCTTCAAGACAACGGTTTGTATTCCACGGCCAACGAGCATGACGCTTGCGGCGTGGGTTTTGTTGCCCATATCCGGGGTGAGAAAAGCCACTCAATTGTTCAGCAAGGATTGAAGATTCTTGAGAATTTGGATCACAGGGGCGCAGTGGGGGCTGACAAACTCATGGGTGACGGCGCTGGCATCCTGATTCAGTTGCCCGATCAACTGTACCGCGCCGAGATGGCCAAACAAAGGGTGATCTTGCCGCCCCCAGGCGAATACGGTGTGGGAATGATCTTTTTGCCTAAAGAGAGGGCCTCTCGCCTGGCTTGCGAACAGGAGATGGAGCGTGCGATCAGGGTTGAGGGTCAGGTCCTTCTGGGATGGCGCGATGTGCCGGTGAACCGAGACATGCCGATGTCGCCTACCGTGCGCGCCAAGGAGCCCGTGTTGCGCCAAGTGTTCATTGGTCGCGGCAGCGACGTGATTGTGCAGGACGCGCTGGAACGCAAACTGTATGTGATACGCAAGACGTGTAGCGCCAATATCCAGCGCTTGAAGCTCACGCACAGCAAGGAATATTACGTTCCCAGCATGTCGAGCCGGACGGTGGTTTACAAGGGCCTGCTGTTGGCCGACCAGGTCGGCACCTACTTCCTGGATTTGCAAGACCCACGCTGCGTTTCTGCCCTGGGGCTGGTTCACCAGCGCTTTTCGACCAACACTTTTCCCGAATGGCCGCTGGCCCATCCCTACCGGTATGTGGCACATAACGGTGAAATCAACACCGTCAAGGGCAATTACAACTGGATGAAGGCGCGCGAAGGGGTGATGACTTCACCCGTCCTCGGTGCCGATCTGCAAAAGCTTTACCCCATCAGCTTTGCCGATCAGTCCGATACAGCGACCTTCGACAATTGTTTGGAGCTTCTGACCATGGCGGGCTATCCCATCAGCCAGGCCGTAATGATGATGATTCCTGAGCCCTGGGAGCAGCATGCCACCATGGATCAGCGGCGCAAAGCTTTTTATGAGTACCACGCGGCCATGCTTGAGCCGTGGGACGGCCCGGCCTCAATTGTGTTTACCGACGGCCGACAAATCGGGGCGACATTGGACCGCAACGGCCTGCGCCCATCGCGCTATTGCATCACCGATGACGATCTGGTGATCATGGGTTCTGAATCTGGTGTTTTGCCGGTTCCGGAAAACAAGATCGTTCGCAAATGGCGTCTTCAACCAGGCAAGATGTTCCTGATCGATCTGGAGCAGGGTCGGATGATCGACGACGAGGAACTCAAGTCCACTTTGGCGCAAAGCAAGCCCTACAAGCAGTGGATTGATAACCTGCGAATCAAGCTCGACGATGTGCAGCTTTGGGGGGAGTCTGGATCAGAAATGATGGGCAAAACATCGGGAGCAACTCTTGCAACCGACACAGCAGCTACGTTGCTGGACCGTCAACAGGCTTTCGGTTACACCCAGGAGGACATCAAGTTCCTGATGGCGCCGATGGCTCAGTCGGGTGAAGAAGGAATAGGCTCAATGGGCAACGACAGCCCGCTGGCGGTTTTGTCAGATAAAAACAAACTGCTCTACAACTACTTCAAGCAGTTGTTTGCACAGGTGACCAACCCGCCGATCGATTCGATTCGGGAGGCCATCGTGATGTCCTTGGTGTCTTTCATCGGCCCCAAGCCGAATTTGCTCGATATCAACCAGGTCAATCCACCGATGCGGCTGGAAGTCAGTCAGCCCATTCTTGATTTCGCCGATATGGCGAAGTTGCGTGAAATTGAAAAATACACCCAAGGAAAATTTCGCAGCTACACCCTGGATATCTGCTACCCACTGGATTGGGGTCGTGAGGGGATTGAGGCCAAGCTGGCATCTCTGTGTGCCGAGAGCGTGGACGCGATCAAGGGGGGTAAAAATATTCTGATCATCAGTGATCGGCATGTCAGTGCTACCCAGTTGGCCATTCCCGCGCTGCTGGCACTGAGCGCGATTCATCAGCATCTGGTACGCGAGGGCTTGCGTACCACGGCGGGTTTGGTGGTCGAAACGGGTTCGGCACGTGAAGTTCACCACTTTGGCGTGTTGGCCGGCTACGGTGCCGAAGCCGTCCATCCCTACTTGGCGATGGAAACTTTGGCATCGATGCACAAGGACTTGGCCGGAGAATTGAGTGCCGACAAGGCGATTTACAACTACATGAAGGCGGTCGGCAAAGGCCTGTCCAAGATCATGTCCAAAATGGGCGTGTCAACCTACATGAGCTATTGCGGCGCGCAGTTGTTCGAGGCCATTGGCCTGAACAATGAAACGATTTCCAAGTACTTCACGGGGACCCCGAGCCGAATCGAGGGCATTGGCGTGTTTGAGATTGCCGAGGAAGCGATTCGCATGCACAGGGCCGCCTTCAGCGACGATCCGGTGCTGCTCAATCGACTCGATGCCGGCGGTGAATATGCGTGGCGAGTCCGTGGTGAAGAGCATATGTGGACACCCGATGCGATTGCCAAGCTGCAACACAGCACTCGGGCCAACAACTGGAATACCTACAAGGAATTTGCACAACTGATCAACGACCAGAATCGTAGGCACATGACTTTGCGTGGCCTGTTTGAATTCAAAATTGATCCCACCAAAGCTATTTCCGTGGACGAAGTGGAGTCGGCCAAAGAAATCGTCAAACGCTTTGCCACAGGCGCCATGTCGCTGGGATCGATCAGTACGGAGGCGCACGCCACGCTGGCGGTGGCGATGAACCGAATCGGTGGCAAGAGCAACACGGGTGAGGGGGGGGAAGATCCGGCGCGTTACCGCCAGGAACTCAAAGGCATCCCGATTAAGCAAGGTGAGTCGCTCAAAAGTGTGATCGGCGAGGCGCAAGTCGAAGTGGACATGCCGCTGCAAGCGGGGGACTCCTTGCGTTCCAAAATCAAACAGGTGGCTTCGGGCCGCTTTGGTGTGACTGCGGAATACCTCAGCAGTGCTGATCAGATCCAGATCAAGATGGCCCAAGGCGCCAAGCCGGGCGAGGGTGGCCAACTGCCCGGTGGCAAGGTGTCGGAGTACATTGGCAGGCTGCGCCACTCGGTGCCTGGCGTGGGGCTGATTTCCCCGCCACCGCACCATGATATCTATTCCATCGAAGATCTGGCCCAGCTGATTCACGACCTGAAGAACGTCGCCCCCCACGCGAGCATCAGCGTGAAGTTGGTCAGTGAAATTGGTGTCGGAACCATTGCCGCTGGTGTGGCTAAGTGCAAGAGTGATCACGTGGTGATTGCCGGTCACGATGGCGGTACCGGTGCCTCACCTTGGTCATCAATCAAGCATGCAGGTAGCCCGTGGGAAATTGGCCTGGCTGAAACCCAACAAACCTTGGTGCTGAACCGTTTGCGCAGTCGGATTCGGGTCCAGGCTGACGGCCAGATGAAAACCGGCCGCGACGTGGCGATTGGCGCATTGCTAGGCGCTGATGAGTTCGGTTTTGCCACAGCACCGCTGGTGGTTGAAGGCTGCATCATGATGCGAAAATGCCATCTCAATACCTGCCCGGTGGGTGTGGCGACACAAGATCCAGCACTGCGCAAGAAATTCTCGGGCAAGCCCGAGCATGTGGTGAATTACTTTTTCTTTGTGGCCGAAGAAGTGCGCCAGATCATGGCCCAGCTGGGTATCCGTCGCTTTGACGACCTGATTGGCCGCGCCGATCTGCTCGATACCCGCAAGGGCATCGCCCATTGGAAGGCCAATGGACTGGATTTCAAGCGTCTGTTTGCCCAACCCAATGTGCCCGCTGATGTGCCGCGCTTCCATACCGAGCAGCAAGAGCACGGGCTGGAGCGCGCGCTCGACAATATGCTGATTGCCAAGTCCAAGGCCGCTATTGACAAGGGTGAAAAAGTTCAGTTCATGGAAATTGCCCGGAACGTCAACCGTTCGGTCGGCGCCATGTTGTCCGGTGCGCTGACCAAGGTCCATCCCGAGGGCTTGCCTGATGACACAATCCGGATCCAGCTTGAGGGAACCGGTGGCCAGTCCTTTGGCGCTTTCCTGGCGCGTGGCATCACCCTCTACCTGATCGGTGACGCCAACGACTACACCGGCAAGGGCTTGAGTGGCGGTCGCATCGTGGTGCGACCCAGCATTGATTTCCGTGGCGAGGCGATTCGCAACACCATCGTCGGTAATACAGTGATGTATGGTGCGACCAGCGGGGAGGCTTTTTTCAGCGGCGTGGCGGGTGAGCGTTTCGCAGTTCGGCTGTCGGGCGCCAAAGCGGTAGTTGAGGGAACCGGTGACCATGGCTGCGAGTACATGACAGGCGGTACGGTTGCCGTGCTGGGCAAGACCGGACGCAATTTCGCGGCTGGCATGAGTGGCGGACTGGCTTATGTTTACGATGAGGATGGCGAATTTGCCACGCGTTGCAACACCACCATGGTGTCCATGGAGAAGGTGTTGAGCTCGACTGAACAGCAGGCCGCGTCGGACCCAGCCAGCTGGCATTTTGGGCAAACCGATGAGGCACAGCTCAAGAAGCTGCTGGAAGACCATAACCGATGGACTGGCAGCAAGCGCGCTCGCGCCCTACTGGACAACTGGGTTGAGTCGCGTGGCAAGTTCGTCAAGATTTTCCCCAATGAATACAAGCGCGCTTTGGGCGAAATGGCTGCTCGCAAGGCAGCGTTGGCGGAACCAGCCCAGGCCGCAGTTGCCGTCAAGTAATCGGGATTTCTAATATAC